>CBDTXL010000190.1:0-8484 GCA_965364435.1 uncultured bacterium | reverse complement strand
AGCCTCAACTCCTTTTATTAAAAATACTTATCACCCTGACTCCTGGAGAGCCACTTCGTTAAGCCACTGAGTCACGACTAATACCCCCTCTAAACGGTTGTTAAGGTCGTAGACGGGATGAACAGCAGCGATACCTATAGTTTGACGGTTAATATTTGGGTAAATCTCACTCCAAGTCGGTTTACCTGCCATAACAGCAGCTTTATACCAAGGTCGGAGGCGCGGGTCGTAGTTCTTTATAACTCTTATTAGTTCAGTGCGTTTGCCTTGGCTGTTTGTCGAGTATGTTTTGAAATTGTAGCCCGTTGATTTATTAGATACATTGAGCGCCAGTTTGCCGCCATCATTAAACCGTTCTACGTCTTGATAATTGCCTTGCTCATTACCGACTCCAATCACACTGCTGTGATTGTATAACTTGCCTTGCCTCCACAGGTACAACTCCCAAGGTTCTAAGTTTTGCACACTCAACATCCCTTGCGCTATAGCATCCTGGTTACTCTGAAGAATTTGAAAAGGCGTTGCCAGGTAAGTACGCAGGTTCTGCTCAATGCGATCGCTAATTTCGTTGCGTAATTGGGAAGCAACGTCGTTGACTGCCTGTTGCCCGTTTCTAAAGGAGAGATACCCGACTAACCCCACCGTCCCAGCCATTTGCAGAACGAAGGGGACAATGAGAACGGTTCGCAGGGGGAGTTTTCCAGCCACTCTGGCGACTAAGCGATAAGAAGTATGAATTGGCATGGAGATGAAGGCGTTGTGCTAGTGGAAGGGCGATCGGTCTTTAGATGGGAAAGTTCATGAGGAAGGGTGTGGACACTATGCTACTTCAGTTCCTGCGTCTTTGTTGAGAAGTAACTTTAGCGTTGTATTTCTAGCTTCGCCTACCCAGTTATGCGATCGCCTTGGGTGTTTCCAATTTATCAGGGATTAGGCTTCCAACCAGCTCTAGTCAATGAATGACAGCACTTCTGCAATAAAGCGATCGCTTCTTGTAGAATCAGATGGAAATGTAGAATGCCTAAACCGAGATACCAACCATTTACAAAAAACTAATGAGGTGTAAATAGCATTAAAAATATCTTGGCGCAGTAAGCCAAGTTCAAAAATAGGATGCACAAGTATGACGAATGATAAGTCAGAAATTTTAGCGTCTTTAGACGAAGCTGACAAAGTTTCAGTGCCACCTCCTACGCTTCCAGAAAGCCTACCCGAAGATGAACGCTATTTCCTCTTACTCACCACTCCTTTACGTCTGTGTGCACAATACAAGCCGAAATTTGGTCAAGGTGGCAAAGCTGGCTTGACACTTCAGCAGTTCCAGCAGATGTACGGTTCTGACCCATTTTATAGCTGGATAGGTCTTGACTCTCCTCTGATGTACGCTGCTCACAAAGCAGCAGGTGGAATGACTTCTGTGTATCGGCAGTTAGGTATTGGCAGCCAATGGATTCTCAACCAAATTTTACAAGATCATCTTGGTTTGTCTAAGGAGGAAGCTAATTGGAGCTATTTAGTACCTTCATCGAAAGCAAAACCGCGTCGTCTTTCTTTAGATGGACGTATTGATCTCAACCATCTGCGGGACGACGAAACGAAAAGCCGTATTCAACTGTGGCTTAACCAAGCAGCAGATAAACTACTCTTACCTCAAGAGACACTTGAAAGTAGTAAGGGTATAGTAATTGAAGCAAGGCAAGGTTATAAAAGTAAAGACTCAAAGCGGCAGAATGCAGATATTAGTAATGCAGCCAATGCCTATGCTAATCTTTACATTCCTGTTTTAACTCTTTTTTCCATGCAAATCGATGAAGATGTAGCTCATCGCTATACTCAAGCGCAGTGGTTACTTTTGAAAGGTACGACACAGGGGTCTGCCACGGATAGCACATACGCTTTCTTTCGAGATGTTATTGGCTATGAGCTCGCTGCCTTCTTTCAAAGAAATTCAGCGCGTATAAAAACCGAAGTAGAAGTCATTTTATCGGCTCTAATTAGCACATAATTACATGACAGCTCAAGAACGTATCGGTCTTTTTAACCACCTTACACAGAAAGGCAACCTCAAGAACACTCGGTATGGATGGCTAAGGCTTACCCCTGCTCATTCGGTTCATCTTGTTTCTGGTTTACTGGATACACACCAAGAGAAACATCCAGTAGTACTCGATCCATTTTGTGGGACTGGAACTACAGCACTGGTATGTGCAGAGAGAGGAATTGAGAGCGATACAACTGATATCAATCCCTTTCTCATATGGCTTACACGAACCAAAACGCATTCTTATAAGACTGAAGAAATACAGACATTTGAAGAAGTGTCTAATTGGGTGGTCGAAAAATTGCTTACTGTAGAAGAACAGACGGCGTGGGTTCCATCCTTGTATCAAATTGAGAAGTGGTGGGATGAACAGACGCTAGGTGTTCTCAGCCATGCAATGAGTGCAATTTACAGTATAGAAAAGTCAATATCTGAAAATGTAGCGAATCTACTTAAAGTCACATTTTGCCGTGTCATGATTGAGCGAGCTAATGTAAGTTTTGGACACCAATCAATGTCCTTTAAAAAGAACGGTACTAACAACCTACCGCTATTACAATTTCTTGAAAATGAAACTGTACTAAGCTGGAAGCAAGCCGTGGATACAATTAGTAAAGCTGCCTACTCAAATATCATTTCACAGCCAAGTGTTCTGCTGTGTGACGCTCGGTACCTATGCACACTATTAGAGCCTAATCACTACAGCTGTGTCATCACCTCTCCCCCTTATCCTAATCGTATGAGCTATATTCGTGAATTACGTCCGTATATGTATTGGCTTGGCTATTTGAAAAATGCACGGGAGGCAGGAGAGCTGGATTGGAAGGCAATCGGTGGAACTTGGGGGTGTGCGACAAGTAATCTAGGAAAATGGAAACCAGAGTTTGACGTGAAAATTCCCTATGATGACTTTCCCGATATTCTTGAAAGAATCGCTCAGAAAAGCGAATTGCTCTCTCGCTATATCCATAAATACTTCTATGATATGGGACAGCACTCTAAGGAGCTTTTTAGCGTAGTCAAACCTGGAGGTGTTGTTCATTATATTGTAGGTAACTCTAAGTTTTATGATGTTGTCCTTCCGGTAGAGTCTATATTTGCAGCACTTTTTGAGTCGGTAGGGTTTTTGAATGTCAGTATCAGTACAATTCGCAAACGAACTTCAAAAAAGGAACTTTTTGAGTTTGTTGTTTCAGCACAAAAGCCTGGTTAAAGCTTAAAGGCGCTTGTCATAAACCTTCAAAGGAGAGCGATCGCTTCTCGATGGCAAAGTTAACATAACTCTAAAGGAGGATGACGCTGTACTCCTAGAGCGTCGGTTCATTAATGGTAGGGGCAACCCAGGAGTGGTTGCCCCTACCAGAGTTTTGGGAGTTTTCCCGGAGGCACTGCGCCTACGAAAAAGTGTCCCAATTGATGATTACTGAACCGGCGCTCTAGAGTGCAATACAACAATCTTGACTCCCAAGCTTGTATACCTAGTTATGCCCCCAGTAAGAGAGCCTCTGTTCGCTCAATGTTGTTTGACCCAGAAAATATGAGCCGGACTTACATGGGGATTGAGTTCAACATAGTTATATTCACCCGACCAAGTGTATTGAGCATCGTTGAGCAGATCGTGAAGCTGGTAAGGTTGATCAGGGTTGAGTCCCAATGACTCCAGGGGCAAATAGATCCAGCCGGAGTGGGTATGGTAGGGACTAAGGTTCACAACCATCAGCATTAGATCAGTCAAATCCTCAGTCTGCTTGGTATAACAAATCATCTCCTCGTTATTGATTTGATGAAATCTGACACTCTTGTCACTCTGCAAGGCTCGATGCTCTCGACGGCTGCGATTGACTCGTGTAATGTACTCTTTGATGCTGTAAGGACTATCTAAGTCCCAAACCCGCATCTGATATTTCTCCGAGTCCAAATATTCTTCGCTCCTCTCTCTGAGAGGCCGGTTTTCACAAACTTCATAGGCTGGCCCGTAAATTCCGTAGCTGGCTCCCAGTGTCGCGGCTAGAACTAACCTGATAATGAAAGCCGGTCGCCCGCCGTGCTGGAGAAACTCAGGCAGAATATCCGGGGTATTCGGCCAAAGGTTAGGTCGAAAGAACTCACTTACTTCAGTCTGCGTCAGTTCCTTGAAGTACTCAGTCAGATCCCACCTAGTATTGCGCCAGGTGAAATAGGTATACGACTGGGTAAAGCCCATCTTGGCTAGGCGATACATCACCTTAGGACGGGTAAAGGATTCCGACAGGAAAATCACATCGGGATAATCTTGCTTGACTTCCCCAATCATCCACTCCCAAAAAGGGAAGGCTTTAGTATGAGGATTGTCCACGCGGAAGATACGCACCCCCTGTTCAATCCAGAACAGTACGACACTTTTTAGCTCTTCCCAGAGGTTCTGCCAGTCTTCGGTTTCAAAGTCAATCGGGTAAATATCTTGATACTTTTTGGGTGGGTTTTCGGCATACTGAATTGTCCCATCGGGTCTATGCTTAAACCACTGGGGATGTTCGCGCACATAAGGGTGGTCAGGGGAGCATTGGTAAGCGAGGTCTAAGGCGATTTCAATGCCATACTCAGCCGCTTTAGTAACAAACTTCTGAAAGTCTTCTAGAGTTCCTAGTTTGGGATTTACCGCCTTGTGTCCGCCTTCTGGGCCACCGATTCCCCAGGGTACGCCCACATCTTCTAGCTCAGCGGCGGTGGCGTTATTTTTACCTTTACGAAACTTCAGCCCAATCGGGTGAATTGGTGGCAGGTAGAGGACATCAAAGCCCATCCAAGCAATGTATGGCAGACGGGCTTCACAGTCTGAGAAGGTGCCGTGCTTGCCGGGTTCACCACAGGAACGGGGAAACATTTCGTACCAGCTACTGAAGCGGGCTTTTTCTCGGTCAACGACAATTTGGAGTGCTTTTTCGTAAGTCGTTGCCAGTTCTCGGTCAGGATACCTGTCCATGAGGGCGATTAGCTCCTGTGCCAGTGTGTTGTCTGGCAGGAGAGCAGGGTTGTCTTTTTCTCCAGAACGGAGTTTGCTCGCCCAGGTTTTCAACTGTTCTGCATCCTCACCAGATGCTCGCTGACTTGCCTGTTCGACCAATTCGGCCCCGATTAGCCAGTCAACCGCTACATCCTGTCCAGCGTCCAGTTTCTTAGTCAGGTCTCGCCGCCAAGACTTAAAATGGTCAACCCAGGCCATTACGCTGTAGACATAACAACCCATCTCGGAAACTGTGAATTCCCCTTTCCATCGGTCATTGACGCGGGGAGACAGGGGTGCTTCCAGCCACTTTTGAGAGGCTTCTGGACGGTACAAAATGACGCCAGCGATCGCATCGTGGCTATCACAGAACATATCGGCTTCAACGTGGACTTTCTCTCCGACTGTCCGCTTGATTGGAAAACGACCCCCATCAATCTCTGGCGAGACTCCCTCAATCTGGACTCTTCGTCTACCTTCGCACTCGCGCATTGACACCACACTCTCCCTGTAATTGGTTTATGAGCATTATAGAAATCAAGCAATTCATCCTAATCTTTCTAAGGGTGGGATGAATGTCAGACCGCCATACCACTCAGTCGGCTCGAAAAGCCAGTCCCGTCACATATTACTTGCTAAGCGCGTTACCCGCTTTGAGAATCAGCACACAGCTTGGCGCGTGTGTGATTTTGTTATCCATTACCATTTGTACGGCTCTATCTAAGGGCATACGAAGTGTTTCTATCGTTTCCGTTCCTTCTTGATGGGCTTGTGTGAATGTTAACTGCTTTGTCAGAAATAGATACACAGGACAATGAACAATCGATGTATCTAAATCGAAGACTCCTAGATCAATCCATTCCTCTGCTTTGATTCCAAGCTCTTCTTGAACTTCACGTTGTGCCCCTTCCAGGGGAGGTTCATCCTCCTCAAGGGCACCGCACACCACTTCGATACTCTCTTTGCCAAGAGCATAGCGAAATTGCCGAGTAAGATATACAACGCAATCGCTATCTATGGGCAGAATCGCAACGCCCGGTTTCATTTTGACCGTGGCATACATACCCGGTTGTCCGTCAGGTTGAAGAACTTGGTCTTCACGGACATTGATAAATGAATTTTCGTATTTCTGACTCGTTTCTTGGATTGTCCAAGGTCCATGTTTTTGTGTCATGATTCAGTTCTCTGGCTATAAGTTAACTTCTGTCTACAGGTGCAACGGTAACGAGCTGGTTATCTTTATCAATCTCGATCAAGGCTCGTCCAAATTGTGCGATCGCCCAAGCATTCGTCGTCAGGTGCGTGCTAATCTCAGCAACCCGGTACTGACTCGCCTCTGATGCCAGCGCGGTTGGCAAGAGTAATTGGTCTGCCAGGAACTGATCGACTGGTGCGCCATTAGCGTCAAACTCTAGCAATTCCTCGGTCGCTATCTCGGCTACACGCTCTGCTGGCACTCCCAGTTCTCCCAAAGCACCAAATCCAGCCCGACTGTACTCGTACTCAGCCGTGAGAAAGATACCTGCTCCTGGTCCCACACCCCGCTCTCGCACTGGCTGCACCTGAGCCTTGAGATCGGCTTGCTGCAACAGGTTCTCTGCTCGCATTGCCATTCGCTGGGGGATATGGGAAGGCAGTTCGGTCACTATTGCCAAACCCCGCACCTGTTGCAAGGTTCCTCGTTCGAGTAACTGAAGACCAGTTAGAGGTGATGCAATGTTGCCACCACCACCAGTTACCCGCAATTCCACCTCACCACCGCCTCGCGGATACCAGCCCCAAGTACGAACCTGCACCTGAGCTTGCACACCCATCTTTCTGAGAGTGGGCAGGTAGACGTGTTCGATATAGAGGATTGGTGGACTCCAGGGTAAATGAGTTCCTCCCTTGAGAGTGACCACTGAGTCACCAGTCGCTAAGGCTAGGGGTAGTAGAATGGTCTGCAAAATCAATGTAACAGCACCCGCTGAGCCTGCTCCTGTGGTTTGGGCGACATCAAAGGTGTAGTGTCCAGCTTGAGGCAGAGTACCGGGAATGAATTCCAGTTTCGTTGAACCCACAGCATCCCCCTGCACCTGAGCCTGACAAATTGCCGCCGTTGCCCGCACAGCAGTCAAGTGTTGAATTGCCAATCCGGGCTTCTTGCGGTTTGCCCGAATGCGCGAGATGCGAATCGGTTGACCTGTAATAGCAGCCAGACTGAGGAAGGTACGCAAGATCTGACCACCACCCTCACCATAAGAGCCGTCGATGTGAAGCATGTTGGCTAACGTGTGACTTTAAGGCTGGATTGGGCACTTAGAGCCTATCCGAAAAATCATGTCCATGATGACCAAGTATCTGTATTCATCTGTGTTCATCTGTGTTCATCTGTGGTTCCAAATCTCTTAAACCTACTTTTCGGATAGGCACTTAGTGTCCTCTGTAAGGGTATCGTCACAGAAACATGAAGGGCATATGCCCTAGGAGAGGGTAATTTGGTGAAGAAGCGATCGCGTTCCTAACGTTTCTAGAGCGTATCCGGGTCAACTCCCATCTGCCGCAATCGCTCAGCCAAACGCTCTGCTCGTTGACGCTCCTGCTCAAGCTGCTGCTCAGCCCTATCAGCCCGTTGCCGTTCCTGCTCAATTACATTAGCTGGAGCAAGTAAGCGACGCGAGAGCTGGTCATACCAGTAGAGCCACTCCCTCGTGCATCCTTCATGAGTGCCCACCTCACACCCAATACCCAGCTCGATTTCAGGCATCCACACTGGGTTTCCCGTCTGACGTTCGTAGCTGCCATTCACCAGGCGATAGACCTCAAACGGGTCGTGCTTGTCACGTCTCCAGTAGTCGGGGTTGTAGATGACGTAGTACAGCACACCTATCTGAGCATACTTGGTCATCTTGTCGTCATACTCATCACCGGGAGTTTTGGAGACAACCTCCAGCACCCACTGAGGCACAGTGTTGTTCTCTTGCCAAAGCACATAGCTAAGTCGGAGCTTACCACGCGCCTTGTACCGTTCCACTCCTAAACTAAGAAAGCCATCCGGTACAATTGCAGACTTATCAGGCTCATAGTAGACCCCCATATTGACCCCGAAAAACCAGTCCATGCGGTTTGCCCACAATAGAGCGAGGATTGCTCGTAACAGGATGGGGATGAGAATTTGCAGTTCATTATCCACAGGGGTATCGTCAGAGTCGGGCAGTTCTTCAGCACTGGGAAGATACTGCAACGGGTTGTACTGTACCATGACGACTCCCTAGGGGTAACTTACTGCTTGTATCTTAACCAGCGTGTCTCCTTCAGTGCGATCGCTTCACTTGTCAGTTTCTGGCAAAGCCTGGAGTACAGTCGAGCAACCAACCAGAACACAGGTCGGTGAGCAAGGTTTGAAGGTAATTTAATTCTGGAGGTGTAAGCTGCTACGCAGCTAAATTTAATAAACCGCATTACCTTTGTTTTTAATCTG
>CBDTXL010000189.1:0-8506 GCA_965364435.1 uncultured bacterium | reverse complement strand
CTAATGACTACTTCGTCAATCGTTTTGCAATTCTGCCTCCATCGGAGTCTCTTTGACCAGGGAATCTTCTTTTAAAACCTCTTTCTTCTTCTGCACATACAGCTCTTGTAACTCTTGAAGCCTTTCGCTATCGAAAATTTTCCGCCCCTCCGCAAAAAGCTCTTCCTCCTCTTCTTTCAAATGGTGAGTCAGCAAGTCTTTAAGCGCCTTGACTTTAGCCTCCCATTGTGCTTGGCTAACATCAAGAGTGTTTAACTCGACCAAAAGTTGATTTGAAAGCCTGTGTTCTTCAATTCCCTCCCTCACTTCAGACTCTAAATGCTCAATAGGTAGAAGAGTTTCATAGACAATTTCTTCTTCGGCGAGGGTGTGAGAGTGGAGCGTTTTTTTAAGCTCCTCCAAACACTGCTGTCTCTCAACCTTTGCGCTATCGGGCAAATCCAGTATTTTGGCGAGTTGGCTTCTCAAAAGATCGTGTTCATCTTTTAACGTTTCAAAAATTGCCATAATTGCAGTGCCTTCATCAGTAGCCGAGTGTTAAAGGTTTCGACAGCCACAATGCTAGCATCATAGGCTCAGTACGAGTTTGCTTTCTTAGAGACTATCCGAAAAATTCTTCCACTAACGACTCTATGATCGGTGTTTATCTGTGTAGCCTTCGGCAAGCCGCTTCGCGTCTACATCTGTGGTTTCCTATCTAGATACCCACTTAAAGGATAGGTTTTTAGCTCACGCTGCACACGAAGTGCATGCTCCCCACTGACATGGGTTGCCTTGAAGGTAGTAGCATGCTTTCAAAACATATTTTGGACAAATCGCTGTGCATCTCAAAAACCCCTTACTCAACTACATCAATGGGGAGTGGTGTGTCTCCCAAGCTACCGAATTTCTCGACGTGGTCAATCCCGCCACCGCTTCTGTCCTCACCCAGGTTCCTTTGTCACCCCCTCAGGATGTAGAATCTGCCGCCGTTGCTGCTGCTGCTGCTTTCACTAGCTGGCGGCGAGTCCCACCGACTGAACGAGTGCAATACCTGTTTAAACTCAAGTTCCTACTAGAAGAACATATAGATGAGTTATCCCGCACAATTACCCTTGAATGCGGTAAAACCCTTGCTGAGTCGAAAGGAGAGTGGCAAAGGGCGATTGAGAATGTAGAAGTTGCCTGTGGGATTCCCATGCTGATGCAGGGTTACAACCTGGAAGATGTTGCTCGTGGGATTGACGAAATCATGATTCGTCAACCAGTGGGAGTGACAGCAATCATTGCTCCGTTTAATTTCCCTGGCATGATTCCCTTCTGGTTTATGCCCTATGCGATCGCTTGTGGCAATACCTGTATTGTCAAACCCTCGGAAAAAGTCCCGTTGACCCTGCAAAAGGTCTTTGAATTACTGGAAAAGACGGGATTACCCAAGGGTGTCGTCAATTTGGTGAATGGTGCCAAGGACGTTGTTGATGCGATTCTAGAACACTCCACTATCCGAGCAATTAGCTTTGTGGGTTCTTCCCCCGTAGCGCAGTATGTCTACAGCAAAGGCGCAGTACATGGTAAACGTATGCAATGTCAGGGAGGTGCGAAAAATCCAGTCATTATCCTCCCGGATGCGGATATGGAAATGACGACCCGAATTGCCGCTGATAGTGCCTTTGGCTGTGCGGGACAACGCTGTTTAGCGGCTTCTGTTGCCGTTACGGTGGGAGAAGCGCGTCATCCGTTTACAGAGGCTATTACCAACGCGGCACAAACACGATTGGTAGGCTATGGCTTGGATGAGGGAGTCCAAATGGGTCCGGTTATTAGTCCTCAAAGTAAAGCCCGGATTGAGCAGTTGATCCAACAGGGAGTCGATGAAGGTGCAACTCCATTAGTAGACGGACGAGATGCGAAGATTTCCGGTTACGAACAGGGTAACTTTATCCGACCGACAATTCTGCAAAATGTAGACCCGAATAGCGAAATTGCCCGTACCGAAATCTTTGGTCCAGTCTTAGGGTTGATGCACTTGGAGACAATTGAGGATGCGATCGCTTTAGTCAATAGTGGTCAATGGGGAAATATGGCTTGCTTGTTCACCAGCAGTGGTGCTGCAGCGCGGCAGTTTCGTTACGAAGCGGAAGCGGGCAATATTGGTATCAATATTGGAGTAGCTGCACCAATGGCATTCTTTCCCTTTAGTGGTTGGAAGGAAAGTTTCTATGGGGATTTACATGGTCAGGGAAAACATGCGATAGAGTTCTTTACTCAAACGAAAGTCGTCGTTGAGCGCTGGCCTAAAAATTGGTCGCGTCAGTTTTGAAGGGGTTTCTCTCGTGGATCTGCCAACAGCCACGAGAGAAAGACCCAGGGTTTTCAAGAGGGCTTTTTATAAGTTTCTTTTTACCAAAAACCCCGCTTTCCACTAGGCAACACGGTTGCCCAATTCGTCTTTGCCAGGGCCAGTTGTTCCTCGTTGATTTTGGCACCTGTGAGATTAGCACCGCACAAATTTGCGCCTTTGAGGCTGGCATGGTTGAGATAGGCATAGCTAAGATCAGCACCGCGCAAGTCAGCGCCTTCCAAATCTACATAGCTCAAGTAAGCTCGCACCAAATTTGCATCTCGCAAGATCGCCTGCCTTAGGCTTGCCCGCCCAAAATCAGCGCTGGATAAATCCGCTCCCTGAAAATTTGTTTTTACCAACTTCGCCTGGTGGAAAATCCCTTTGGATAAGTCAACTTTTTGAAGATTAAGCCCACTTAAATCCTGGGAAGCAAAATCCCTGCGACCCTTCATATAAGCGGTTAAAAGAGCGTTGGCATCTAACTTAGCAGGAACCTTTGGCTTTCCTGTGGTAAAATTCTGGCTTCGGATCGAAGTAACAGAACCCCCTTGAGCAGGAATTCCTGGAGTGCGCGGACTCCCTCCCGTGAAAGCGTCGCCTTGTGCCTTGCGCTCACGTCGCGCTCGAATTGCCGCCGCGAGTTTCGTTGTGGCAGACGAGCCAGATGAGGGGGATGAAGGGTTTGAAGGAGAAGTCCCTGAGTCTAGGTCCCTGGAGTAGAAGGAGTTGGCGTTTTGCTTAGGTGGAGTATTGGGTTTCGCCGCCAAGCCCTGCGCCAAACTATCGAGATAAGGCTCCAAATCAAGCGCTCTGAGAATCTCTCCAGCGGACTGATAGCGATGACGGACAGAAGCCTCCAGCATTTTTTTCAAGACCTCAGCAAAATGGTCACTCACCTGAACATATTTCTGCCAGACCATTTCTCCCGTTGAGGGGTTGTAATCTAAGTCTTTGGGTGATTTACCAGTCAATAAATAAATGCAAGTGACGCCCACTGCATAAATGTCACTGGCATAAACGGGTCGCATTGCCATCTGCTCTGGAGGAGCAAAGCCTGGAGTACCTATGGCAAAATTGGTCAAAGCCGTCTGCTCTGAGGTATTGGCAGCAGCGGCTGGGTTTACTTGGTTTTTGACAGCACCAAAGTCAATTAAAACGAGTTTGCGATCCTGCTCTCGACGAATCAAGTTGGCTGGTTTAATATCTCGGTGAATCACCTGCTGGCTGTGGATGTATTGCAAAAGAGGCAGGATTTCACTCAAGAATTGCTTCACCCCAGCTTCGCTCAGAGGTCCAGACCGTTTCACCTCTTGCTGTAAAGTCGAGCCGCTGATGTATTCCTGGACCAAGTAAAACTGATGGTTGTCTTCAAAATAGTCCAACAGCCGTGGGACTTGGGGATGATTACCAATCTTTCCGAGGGTTCTTGCTTCTCGCTCAAACAGCTCCCGTGCCATTGGTAAAATGTGGGCTACGGTCATCGTCGGACGGAGTTGCTTGATCACACAACTCGGCTCACCGGGCAAAGACTCATCTTGAGCTAAAAATGTAGCTCCAAATCCGCCTTGACCCAAAGCAGATAGTCCACGATAGCGATCGCGCAACAATAGCTTGGATTTACACGCCTGACAGACATCGGCGTGCATCGGATTTTTAGGCTGAGGACAGGCAGGATTTAGGCAGTAGCTCATTCAGCGTCACCGATGGGGCGTTGTCCGTGCTGGGACTAAAGCTTTTGGTTGAAGCACCCGGCTAAACACACTGGTTCTTGTGGGAAACGCACCGCCGAATGCACCCTCGCTTTGGTAGACCTGGAAGAAATCTCATTTAACACCAGGATATCCTACTTTTCATATCTACCTGGTCGTGGGTGACTCAAGATCGAATCGAGTTGACTCTAGCCGAATTAATGTAAAGAGTTCATAAAGTTCGCCCAATTTTTCATAAAGCCTTTATAAAGGTCAACCGTCCAACCTTCAACCTTATAACCCAATCCCCCAACGCGGACGGTAAAATAATCAAACTAAGGTAGGTAAAAGCTAGGAGTCAATGCGTATCTCTTTGAATTGGCTGCGGGAACTGGTAGACGTGACCCTAGCTCCAGAAGAGCTAGCCGAAACCCTAACGATCGCAGGGTTTGAGGTGGAAGACATCGAAGATCGGCGGAAGTTAGCAGATGGTGTTGTGGTCGGGAAGGTTCTGGACGTGCAGCCCCACCCGAATGCTGATAAGCTCCGGGTCTGTAAAGTTGATACTGGGGACGCAGGTGGATTATTAAACATTGTTTGTGGCGCGGCTAATGTCCGCACAGGCGTGTATGTTCCAGTCGCAACCGTAGGAACTTACCTGCCGGTGATTGATCTGAAAATTCGCGCCTCAAAACTGCGGGGTGTTCGTTCAGAAGGGATGATTTGCTCCTTAGCAGAAATCGGCTTGGCAAAAGAATCAGCGGGCATTCATATCTTTTTTGACGAGGCAAGAGGCACGGGGCAAGAGGCAAGTGAAGAATCTGACCTCTCACCTCCAAAGTTGGGCAGTGATGTTCGTCCACTCCTCGACCTAGAAGATGTAATTCTCGACCTGAGTGCCACTGCTAATCGCGCTGACGCCCTGAGTATGGTGGGGGTGGCAAGAGAAGTGGCGGCGCTGACGGGAGCGACCTTGAGGCTGCCAGACGCCACTGAGGTGTCTATTCCCACGGGGTCTGGTGGTTTAACTTTAAAAATATCTGAGCCACAAGCCTGCCCCGCCTACATTGGCACAGTAATTGAAGGGGTGAAGATTGCCCCTTCCCCTGATTGGTTGCAACGGCGTCTACAAGCGGCTGGGGTGCGACCGATTAACAATGTTGTAGATGTTACAAACTACATTTTGTTGGAGTGGGGTCAACCCCTCCATGCATTTGACCGCGAGCGCCTCCTAGCGGTTGCTGGTGGAGATGCTCTGACAATTGGTGTCCGCTTTGCCAGGAATGGGGAATCCCTCAAAACGCTGGATGGTCAAACCCGAAACCTCCAACAACAAACGTTGTTAATTACCGCCAACGACCAGCCAGTTGCCCTAGCCGGGGTCATGGGTGGCGAAGAAACGGAGGTTCACAATGACACTCAGAATTTAGTTCTAGAAGCGGCGCTGTTTGAACCAGTGGCAATTCGCCGCTCTGCTCGCAGCCTTGGCTTACGGACCGAGGCTTCTACCCGCTATGAGCGTGGCGTGAATCAGGCAGAGTTAGATGTGGCTTGCAAGCGAGCGTGCGCGTTGCTCACAGAATTAGCAGCAGGGACACCAACTTCACAGCAAATTGCCGATACAAGGGCGCACCCCTCAACCTGGGCGCGCTCGATTGAGTTACGTCTTGACCGCATCAATCAGGTTTTGGGTCCGGTAGATTTGGAAGAAGACACCGGCGAAATTCTCCAGGAAGATGTCGAACGTATCCTCACCGCCCTGGGATGTCAACTCAAGCTTCAAGAATCAGAGGCTTCTGTCCAATGGACGGTTACAGTACCACCCTACCGCTATCGGGACTTAGAACGGGAAATTGACCTGATAGAGGAAGTTGCCCGTCTCTACGGCTACGACAACTTTTGCGAAGAACTGCCGGATAATACGGAACCCGGTTATCTTTCCCTGGAACAGCTATTGACACGACAGCTGCGAGAAGCGTTTCGGGCGGCAGGGCTAACAGAAGTCGTTCACTACTCATTAGTAAAGCCAGAGGACGAGCGACAAATTTCCCTCGCTAATCCCCTATTTGCGGAATACTCAGCCCTGCGAACCGATTTACTCTCTGGGCTAATTGATGCCTGCCAGTACAACTTGGAGCAAGGCAACGGTGTTCTGAACGGCTTTGAAATTGGTGGGGTGTTCTGGCGAGAAGAAGAGGGTTTGGAAGAAGCCGATGCCGTCGCTGGGATCTTCGGCGGTGACCCAACCCAAGGTCGTTGGGTCAGGGGAGGACGCGAGTTACCGATGACTTGGTATGAGGCCAAGGGGGTGCTAGAAAGTGTGTTTCAGCGCTTGGGTCTAAGCGTCGAGTATCAACCCAATCGGCAAGATGAGCGCTTTCACCCAGGACGCACGGCATCATTGTGGTTACAGGGCCATCGCTTGGGGGACTTTGGGCAGTTGCATCCTCTGCTTCGTTCCGAACGAGGCTTGCCAGATGCCGTCTACGCCTTTGAGTTAGACTTGGATGTGCTATTGGATGCTCTGGCTCAGGATGAAAGCCTGACTCCCCGCTTCCGTGCCTATTCCACCTATCCAGCTGCTGACCGGGATATCGCTTTCTTCGCACCCGTAAAAGTCTCTGTGGTGGAAATTGAACGAGTAACGCAGCAAGCTGCTGGTACGTTATTGGAATCGGTGCAATTATTTGATGAATATCAAGGGGAAAATGTCCCTAAGGGACAACGCAGTTTAGCCTTTAGGCTACTCTATCGAGCAAGCGATCGCACCCTTACCGATGAAGAGGTTGAGCCAGTACATCAAAAAGTCCGAGAAGCCTTGGTTGAAAAATTCGGCGTCAGCCTCAGAAGTTAGCTATGCCTAAGTATGTAATGTGGGGCAGCTACTGTGAGGATGTTCTAGAAAAACGTGAACCTCACCGACAAGCCCATCTTGATGGTCTTGCTGCTCAAAAAGAAACGGGTGTCTTGATTACTATCGGTCCCACTCAGGATCTAACTAAAGTCTTTGGCATCTATCAAGCCGAAGACGAAACTACAGTGCGTCAGCTAATTGAAGCAGACCCCTACTGGCAAAACGGCATCTGGACTGAATACGAGGTGCAAGAGTGGATTCAAGTCTTTTGAAGCAAGCCACTTAGCTTATAGCGCATTGCCCGGTAGGGGACTTCTGGTTGACATCTCCCCTCCTTGAAAGAGAGGGGATTCTGAGACGTTGTGCGATCGCGTTTGCGCTTTGTCTGACTTGGCGTGTGAGTTTAGCGAAAAGCGATTTTTATAAAAAAAGTATCATTTAATACAGAAAATAAAATTAAATTTTGCATTAAAAACTCTCTGATTTTGCCTTGGGTTTTGGAGGTTAGAATGATTCCCGTTGTGTACAACCAAATCAAAAGAAAAACTGCGTGCAAGCAAATCTCGTTGAGTTAAACAATCCTTCCGAAAAGGAATCATCCAATAATGGTCGCTCAGAACTCCCCTTCACCCTACAAGAACTGAAATCCGCTATTCCCGCCTATTGCTTTGACCCCTCCCCTTGGAAATCACTTTCCTACTTTTTCCTAGACATCTCAATCATCGGCCTCCTCTATGGGGTGGCCGCTTTTTTTGATTCCTGGTGGTTCTGGCCTGTGTTCTGGTTGATGCAGGGTACCATGTTCTGGGCGCTGTTTGTCGTAGGACACGACTGCGGTCACGGTTCTTTTTCTAAGCACAAATGGCTCAATAATCTGATTGGCCATCTGGCTCACACACCTATTCTTGTTCCCTTTCATGGCTGGCGCATCAGCCACAGAACTCACCATCAAAACACCGGGAACATCGACACCGATGAAAGCTGGTATCCCGTCACCGAAACCAAGTATCGGAGTATGGTCTGGTGGGAAAAGCTCTTACGCTTCGAGGTTTTGCTGTTTGTCTATCCGCTTTATCTGTTCAGACGTTCCCCTGAAAGGGAGTCAGGCTCTCATTTTATGCCTGATAGCCCTTTGTTTCGACCATCTGAAAAGTGGGATGTTATTACTAGCACTATTTGCTGGACTTTGATGGTTGGCTTTTTGGGCTTGCTGACTTATCAGTACGGCTGGCTGTTTCTGCTGAAATATTATCTCGGACCCTATGTGATGTTTGTGGTCTGGCTTGACTTGGTTACCTTTTTGCACCACACAGAATCAGATATTCCCTGGTATCGCGGCAAAGACTGGTATTTCGTCAAAGGGGCACTTTCCACTATTGACCGCGACTATGGGTTTATCAATGACATTCACCACAATATCGGCACCCATGTCGCTCACCACCTGTTCCTCAACATGCCTCACTACCATCTAAAAACGGCAACGGAGGCAATCAAACCAATTTTGGGGGACTACTACCGAAAATCAGACGAGTCTATCTTCAAGTCTTTCCTACGTTCCTGGCGCATTTGTCATTTTGTACAGGACAAGGGAGGGAAGGTTTACTACCAACCAAAAACTGATCTCAAACAAGGCTAAGCCAG
>CBDTXL010000188.1:0-8523 GCA_965364435.1 uncultured bacterium | reverse complement strand
CCCTGGCAGAACTGTGGTGAGTGGATAACCTGTGTCTCTGCGGTGAGACAAGCGGAAGAGGACGACCCATGGTCAGCTCGTTTTGTCAAGGTAATCAATTTGAATATGTGATGACTAAAAGCCTATCCGAAAAGTAGGTTTAAGAGATTTGGAACCACAGATGAACACAGATGTAGACGCGAAGCGGCTTGCCGAAGGCTACACAGATGAATACAGATACTTAGTCATCTTGAAAGGATTTTTCGGATAGGCTCTAATAACCCGTGTCCGTAAGTCAGTGTCACTTTTGACTCAAGGACAGTTGTTAGTTAATTTCCCAGACTATAGGTTTTCTAAACTATCTGTTATGATTCGCTGGATTCTGACTTTACTTTGTGTACTACTAGTTTTTTGTTCAGCTGGGCCAGTGATGGCGCAGGCGCAGACACCGGACTTGACTGAGGCTCAATTGCAGCAATTTAATGAGCTAAGGCAGAAGGCTTTTGCTGCTACGGATAAAGGTGACTTCCCAACTGCCGAAGGTTACTGGACACAGCTGATTGAGCTTTTGCCAGAAAATCCAGTGGGCTGGAGTAACCGGGGGAATTCCAGGGTTAGTCAGAATAAGTTAAAAGAGGCGATCGCTGACTACAATAAATCCATTGAGTTGGCTCCAAATGCAGCTGACCCCTATTTGAATCGCGGCACGGCGTTTGAAGGGCAAGGTCGGTGGGAGGATGCCATTAGCGACTACAAGCGGGTGCTGGAACTAGAACCCAACGACGCGATGGCTTACAACAACCTCGGTAATGCGAAAGCTGGACAGGGACGATGGGAAGAAGCGATCGCGGACTACCAGAAGGCGACTGAGTTAGCCCCTAATTTTGCTTTTGCTCGTGCTAATTACGCCCTCGCCCTCTATCAGACGGGGCAGACAGAGGAAGCGATTCGCACGATGCGTAATATTATCCGAAAATACCCACAATTTCCCGATGTACGGGCTGCACTGACGGCGGCGTTGTGGTCAGCGGGAAAACAGGGTGAAGCTGAGAGTAATTGGGCGGCAGTTGTTGGTCTGGATAGGCGCTACAAAGATTTGGAGTGGGTGAAAACTGTCCGCCGTTGGCCGCCAGTGATGGTTGCTGCCTTGGAGAAGTTTCTGAAATTGCAATAAGGCACTTCAGGAAGTTAATTATCTATGCGCTTTCAAAGGGGCACAGCATTGCTAGCCGTTGAAAACTACAAGGGCAGATATTGGACTCGGTTGGCAAACTCTTCAGGTTTGCCAGCTTTAGCAATGATTTCCAGGTCACGCACACAATCGCCAACAGAGACAAGCAATTGATAGGCGTAGATGATACCGGTGAAATTCATGCCCAGCTCCTGACGGCGATTAGCTTCAGCTAGAAAATCTTCGTCTTGTGTAAACAAAAGTCGCTGAAGTTCAGTGGCACGGTCAAGTATTATCGGGTCAGGGAAGCTAGTGCGTTCATCTTCCTGAACGGTTAGAACATCTACACCTCGTAGACGCAGCCCAGCCGTAACTGCTCGGTGTATGTGTTCATCCATGTAGAAGGCTAGACTCACTTCAATAGCCCCTGTGCCCGTAGTCTAGCAACAAAAGGAGATTCACCTGCTTCCCTGCGTAACTTTTCGGAATACTCCTCTCGTCGCTTGATATCTGCATCAAGTTCCTCTTTGTTATCCCAGTAATAAGCCAATGCCGAATGAATCTGGCTCATTGTCAAATAGGGATGTTGAAATTGCAACTCTTCAGGACTCCAACCATACGCTATCTGAGCCATGACCAATTCGACGACTTTCATGGTAGTTCCGGCAATGATTGGCACATTGCGCTCATCAAGTTGCACATACTTATGGGGGGTATTCGTTAGGGATGTCATCACTATCTGCCTGATTCACCTTATCAATTTTAATTATCAGCTTTGGCGAAGCTTGTCTGAATGGCGATCGCACTTTCCCTTTTCTTAGTTAACAAGCGCGATCGCCTCCACAATGAAGCCTCACCTTGTCAGCGATCGCACTTGAGAAGGAAAAGCGCGATCGCATAGCATCCCGTCAGGCTTATCGGCTTCAGGCAGCGTGCTTATCGCGCAGTTTTTGAAGATTCTCACGGATGGTGACAGTGTTGGGATGATTTACCCCTAAAGTTCGTTCCGCAATCTCCAACGCTTCCACATACAGGAGTTCGGCTTCAGTGTAGCGTCCTTGAGTATGGTATAACTTAGCCAGATTAGTAAGACTAATTACTGAACGCGGATGTTCTTTTCCTATCAATCTTTGTCTTAATTTCAACGCTTGAAGATACAAAGGTTCAGCTTCCAAGTAACGCCCCTGAGCTTCGTATAGTAGTGCCAGATTATTAAGGCTAGTTGCTGTATGAGGATGATTCTCCTTCAGAAGGTCTTTGTATAGCGATAAAGCTTGCAGGTAAAACGACTCTGCTTCTAAGTAACGACCTTGCTCATAGTAAAGATACGCCAAATGGTTAAGGCTTTGTCCCACATTGGTGTGTTCTTCTCCAAGTAAGCGTTTTCTTAGTGCTAGCGCTTCAAGCAAAAACGGTTCTGCTTCTGAGTAGCGACCTTGCTTACGGTAAAGTCCTGCTAAGTTGTTGAGACTTTGTGCCACATTGGTGTGTTCTCCTCCAAGTAAGCGTTTCCTTAGGGCTAGTGCTTTTATATATAACGGCTCTGCTTCCAAGTAACGACCTTGAGATTTGTAGATGTAAGCCAGATCATTAAGACTGGTTGTTACGGTCTGATGTTCATCACCCAAGCGCTTTTTGCTAGCTTCTAAGCACTGCTTATACCAGCATTCTGCCTGAACATAAAACTCTTGACCTTCATAGAACCTACCCAAACGTGAAAAAGGTACTGCACAATTTTCGTCGCTAAGATAGGTGGTCAGATGATCAGCGACCTCTACTAGATGAGGAATTGCAGGCGCGAGAGCAGCAATTAACTCACAGCTAGGTTCATAAGGAATTTCCTTTGCCACAGCCACCATTACCTGACAAAATCCCCGCTTCAGGTCGTCGGCTTCTGCTGACTGTTTCAGCTTCGCACAAAAGAATTCTCGAATCAGTTGGTGCAACTGGTAGGTGTTGTCTCCTTTTCGCCCAACCAGATGCAGATTGACCAGACTATAGTCTCTAATCTCTTCGAGTTCCTCTGGGTCACTATCCGGCAAGCATCGTTCCACCAACTGCCACGGAATCGGAGCAAGGGCAAATAAACTCAAGCATAACCCCAACTTCTGCGCTGACTCATCCAATTCTTGCCAACTCAACTCAAAAGCATCTTGCACCCCTAACTGAGCTGTCATATCATTCTCTGACTTGGGCTTTTTCAGCGCTAACTGTTCTAACCGTTTTGCCTGCAAGCGAGACAGTATTTCCGCCAGAGACAAATCCGGTTTCCGCCTCAGATATCGCCCCACCAACTCCAAACCCAACGGCAAATATCCCAGCCACCGACAGAGTTTTCGCGCCACCCACGGCTCTTTTTTCAGTCGTTCCCGATCAACCAGCGACTCCAATAAAACCAGTGCTGCTCTAGGTTTGAGGACATCCAGCGACAAATGCTCAATCGATGCACCCAACTGCAACCGAGTTGTAATTAGCACCTTAAATCGAGGCGCATCTGACGGCAGGTACTCCCTCACTTGCTTATAATCGGTCACATCATCCAGTACTATCAGCACCTCCCCCGGCAACCAATTCCGCCAGCAGTACGCTACCTGAAGCGACAACTCCAAATCCTCCGGGATACGCAACGGCAAATGCGCCCTAGCAAACGCTACAATTTGAATCCTCAAATCTACTCCCCGCGCCTGCAACCAGCAAACCCCACCGGGATACCTCCCCTGCTTCCACTGTTCGCCAGCATATTGCAGCGCCAATTCCGTTTTCCCAACACCCCCCATTCCCGCGATCGCAGAAATGGCAATACGCTCGTTTTGCTGCAACTGCTGGTGTAAAGTATCGAGTATCTCTTCCCGTCCGACAAACTTAACAACACCGCTACGGGGAAGATTTTGTGGTGGATTTAACTTTACCCGTTCCGGTTCGGGCGAGTTCAGTCAAAAGTGAACGCCACCACTAAAATCCCGGAAGGTATTGCCAAAAACGGCTTTTTCAACTACCTCTGCCACTTTACCAAATTCCTGTTTAGTGGTGGGTTGTTGAGCCTTTATTGCATCTTCTATCGCTTGGAGTTTTTGCACAATCTCGGCATTCGCGTTTTCCTTCGCCGCCGTCGCTACCTCCTGAACCGCTTCTGCCACTTCAGGATCTGCCTTAGCCGCCGCTTCAACTTCCAGAACCGCTTCTCCCCAATCTTCCGGTTTCTCCTCCACCCGCGCAAGTGCCGAATCTGCCTTGGGAAATCGCTCTTTCAGCAATCTTACCAACTTTCCGCCTTGCTCCAGTGCCTTTTCCCCAAGCACTTCACCAGTCTTCTCAAACGCTTTTGTGATGACCAAAGTAGCGATCGCTGCCGCAGACAATGTTGCAGGGTCCATAAAATAATCCGGGGAAGTCGCTGATTTTTACAACGATATATCAACGAATAACATACGGACTCAATACGTCGCTATGGAGATGAACTTGTCAATCTGACATCTTAGACTGGCGTAATTACCCGCTAGGGATTCAAATCCAAAGGCTAATAGCTAAAGTCCTTTCAAGAGAACTAAATGCTGACTATACATGAATTTCATTCCATTTTAATGGACTTAATTGATTAGCGCGGAATTAATTTCCGGGTGGGCTTTCTTTTTTTAATTCTGTAAGCAAAATGAAAGAAGAAGCGGAGCAGTAGCATATGAATCGAAAAACAACAAGACGCACTTTTTTGACGACGAGTGTTGCTGTTGCTGGTGGAATTATCGGAGGTGCAGCGTTGACACAAAATCTCACCTCTGCTTCAAAAGACCAACCATCAGTAACAACAAACCAGCCGCCAAGCACAACAGCCATGCCAGAACGAGAGTTAGGCAACACTGGTGTCCGTGTGCCAATCTTCGGTTTAGGGGGTGCAGGGCAAACGCCGTTATCCTGGGAGAACCGCGAACGGGATGCCGTAGCGATTATCCAACGTGCTTTGGAATTGGGTATCCGCTACTTTGATACAGCATCTAGTTATGGACCAAGTGAAGATTATTTGGGGAAAGTACTGCCATCGCACCGAGAGAAGGTATTTTTGGCAAGTAAGACAGCAGAACGCGATCGCGATGGAGTATGGAAGGAGTTGGAGCGATCGCTAAAACGCCTCAACACCGACTACCTCGATCTCTGGCAACTTCACCACGTCTCCTTTAAGGAAGAACTGGACAAAATCTTTAGTAAAGACGGAGCCGCAAAAGCTTTAGAAGAAGCCAAAGCACAGAAACTCATTCGCTTTGCTGGCATTAGCGGTCATCACGAGCCAGATATTATCGCAGAAGGGTTGCGTCGATATCCCTTCGACACCACCCTCATTTGCATCAACGCCGCAGACAAACATCATCCGCGTCCCTTCATTCCCACCGTGCTGCCAGTAGCACGTCAGAAGGGAGTCGGCGTCATAGCCATGAAAGTCCCAGCCTATGGGCGTTTGTTCAAACCAGGAGTTCTGGATGGGATGCACCAAGCAATGGGATATACTCTCTCCCAGCCTGGAGTGCATTGTTGCATCATTGCTGCTGAAAGCGTCGCTCAGTTAGAGTCCAATGTGGAAGTAGCACGAGCATTCCAGCCACTTAATGAGGCATCCTTAGCACAGATTGAGCAACGCACAGCTGCCAGCTGGCAAGATAACACCTTCTTCCGTGCTTGGACTTAGACTTCCTGACGTTGCTCAACTAACCTCATTCTGCCAATGAGTTGAGCCGCCAAGTTATACTCCGGATGCCTACTACGCTAAGCAAACTGCTGAAAAACCTTTGTCGAGCTTCACTAGTCGCTTGGGCAGCATTTTTTCTGATGCCCCAGTCTGTTCTTTCGCAACAGTGGCGTCCCGTGCGGGGTGGCATACAGTTCGGAATCAGTGGCATGGCTCTGCTTGAGCAGCCAAGCGGTTCCCATTCTTTTCTGATTGTTCATGACAATAAAGGAAAAGGTCAGGGGCGTCTGGCAATCGTCACCATCAAGGGTGAACAGTCACCTCAATATTTCCCAGTGAACTGGCCTAGTGGCACCGCTTTGCCCCTTGATCTAGAGTCCCTAACAGCCGTCCCAGAATCATCTGAACCAGCTTTCATGGCTGCCACCAGTGGGGGAAAAGTCTATCACTTTCGCCTAGGGGCAACAAACCACAACATCTCAATTCTCAAGGTATTTGATTTACCTAATATCCCCCAGGAAAGTAATTTTGAAGGATTTGCCTTGCAAAAAATCAACGGTCAGTTACTGGCAGTTTGGGCACACCGGGGGGAAGACAAACAGCCAGCTATAGTTTACTGGGGACGGCTTGACCTGAACACTTACCAAATCACTCAAATTGGTTCCGCCAGACTAGAAGTGCCCTGGCCTGTTTCAGCTGTTCGCCACATTTCAGATCTTAAAGTAGACCCAGCAGGGATTCTTTTCATCACTTCAGCAACTGACAACGGGGATGACGGCCCATTTGAATCTGCTGTGTATGTTGCAGGTGCGTTTGAGATTCGTGATCAGCAGATAACATTCCGGCAAAATTCCCAACTTGTTCCTCTGTATCGCTTCAAATACCACAAAGTCGAGGCAATTGAACTTGTACCAGGGCAAACTGGCGGTGTGATTGTAGGTTCAGATGATGAAAATCTGGGTTCATCTGTATACCTGAATTGGTAGCTCTGTTGCTTCGAGTAATTTTTTTTGACAAAAGAGGCAAAATATGCAGTATGTAGGGACGAAGCAAACGGAGCAGAAAATTGAAGGCGATCGCGATAAATTGCTCCCCGAATGCTTCGCCCTAAGCGAGGGGCTTATAGGTATCCCCACTCTGTCGCTTTTGTCAACACCAAGTAATGGACTGGCGCTCTAGGTCAACTTAACTTGTACAACTAAATCGTTATGGTCGAGGTCTCCGCCACCGAACACATCCTCAAAGCCAAACGTTTTGTCCCCCGACAAGTTGACGTGATCAGCTCCATCGGGGTTAGCTCCCAAGAAAGCAAAGTAGGCGAACGGGCCTTTACCCGTCTGATTATCAGGATTCTTAGCCAAGAATTCCTCTGGGGTGGCATCAGCAACTAGAAACGGAGCCAACAGGTTACCACCTGGCAGGTAACCTGTGCTTAAATCTACCCGTTCACGGATAGCAGCTTCTGCATAACCTGAGTCACCGGGATTGAGATTGTCAATACGACCTGTAGCATCATCAACTGCATAAAAACCAAAGGTATTAGCATACGCCGCATCCCGATTAACCACAAACTCAGCTTGCACCTGACCGGTGAAGTCTCTCAAATCGAGGAATTCCCCCTTTTCTGGCTGCTCTATCGCTGCCGGGGCTGGCTCATTAGCGACTTGTTGCTGCTCCCCTTGCTGTCCTGTCGCTGCCGGGGCTGGCTCATTAGCGACTTGTTGCTGCTCCCCTTGCTGTCCTGTCGATGGCGAGGCTGGCTCATTAGCGACTGGTTGCTGCTCCCCTTGCTGTCCTGTCGATGGCGAGGCTGGCTCATTAGCGACTGGTTGCTGCTCTGCCGCTGCTAGGGATGGCTCATTGCTGCTCAGGCTTAGCGCCCCGACTACAGAAGCTCTGAGCGGGCCTGTCGCCCCATATTCATAAGCACCGATGTCAGGGCGGGAGTCCCGGTTGTAGCCCCGCTCGTCAGTGGTTGGGGCACCTGTGGAGGTGCCTGCATTAATGGCAGGGCTACCCGCAAGCAGGGCATGAGTTAAGGTGGAGCCACCATGATCTTGTAAGGGACCCAGCCTAGGGTCAGCGATAGTGATCGTCGCCGTGACATTCCCGTCGCTGGAGTTATTGGTGAGTTTATTCGGATATTGGAGATTGTTCCCTTCGTCGGTTAATTGCTTGTTAGTCTGTTGCTTAATCTGCTGTGAATTCCCCGCTGTGTTCTTGTAAAAAATCGAATTTTTGACCTTGACGTGCAGATTGCCCGCCTGAATCGCCCCAGCCTCACTAGCAGCGTAATTATTGGCAAAGGTCGTGTTGACGATCTTTGCATCGGTTTCCCAAGTCCAATGCTTGATAGCAATCCCTCCGCCCTTACCATTGTTACTACTGTCCTGCGCCTTGTTGCCAGAAAAGGTACTGTTAGTAATCTTGATCGGCGATGGTCCATCAACGTATAAGCCACCGCCCTGCTCATGAGCCTTATTGTTGGCAAAGGTGGTGTTTTTGATTGTCAACTCCCCCAAGCCAGCAAAGACCCCGCCGCCTTTGGCTTCTGGTCTGTTGTCCTTAATTACCTCATTATTGATAATCGTGGTATCTGCAATGAGCGTGTTGTCCTCAGGATAAGTCAGCAGAAACAGCCCTCCCCCATTTCCGGCCGCACGATTGCTCTCAAACCGACTGTTGCGAATGATAATCG
>CBDTXL010000187.1:0-8534 GCA_965364435.1 uncultured bacterium | reverse complement strand
CTGGTTGTTAGGCGCTGGGTTGGGCTGGGAGGTTTGAGGATAACTCAAGGTTAGACAGGGAAGAACAGGTTATATTTCCATTTTCCTTTATATGAAATAACCCTGACGCCTGAGTTAGGCTTGAAGGTGCGATCGCGTTTCTGTTTCTTATCCCGATTCACTACGGAATTACGCTGTAGGGGCTAAGGTATTCGTGCCCCTACCATGATTGGCAGACCACAAACAACTGAGTTAGAACTAGGGAAAATCTCTCCTCAATCTGTAGCACATGGACCCTGTAACTGCTGGTGCGATCGCTCTTGCAACTCTGCTTTTAAACAAATCTGTTGAGAAGACAGGTGAAATCCTTGCGGAAAAGGCGTTTGAGCAAGGCGGTAAGGTGATGAAGCTGCTTAAGCGGAAGTCTCCTGAGACGGCAGGTGAACTCGAAGCGGCGGCAGAAAATCCAGCTTTGCTGCCAGGACAACCAGAGGATTTTGGTGAAGCTGTTTTAGTCGAAAAGATTGAGTCAGAGGCTAAGGCAGATCCAGAGATTCGGGAGGCTGTGGAAGCTTTGGGAAATGATGTTGACGCAGCAGCTAAGGTCAATCCCGAACTAGAGAAGGCAATTAAAGAGTTGACTGAGGTGGTGCAGGCTCAAAAGATTACGAACATCGCAAAGAACAATACTGGTAATGTTGCTGTGGGAGGTTCTGTTTCGATTCAGGCTGAGACCTTCCACCAAACTTTTTGAATACAGTCGCCCGAACGGGAACGGGCAAAGTTAAATCCCCCACAAAACATTCCTTATAGAGGTGTCCGCAATTTTGTTGGACGAGGGCAGGAACTCCAAAGGCTGCATGAGGAGTTACAGAACTGTGCGAATGTGGCTGTTTCTGCTGTTGCTGGCATGGGGGGTGTTGGTAAAACTGAACTGGCGATTCGCTACGCACGGCAGCATGAAGCGGATTATCCTGGGGGCATCTGCTGGCTAAATGCGAGAGACTCGAATCTGGCTGCTGAGATTGTGCAGTTCGCCCAGCTTTACATGAATCTGGAAGTGCCGCAGAAGCGGGGGGAAAGTCCGCTTAATCTCAAGCAACAGGTTGAGTGGTGCTGGCAGAATTGGTATAGTCCCCCAGCCCTCCCCGGTAAGGGGGGAGTTAGAGGGGGTGAAGGGCTTGTGTTGGTGGTGTTGGATGATGTCACCGATTTGGGGAGTTGCCGAGAGGTACTGCCAACGGCTAACCGCTTCCGTGTCTTGATGACTACGCGGTTGCGATCGCTAGATACTAATTTTGTTGAACTACCCCTGGATGTGCTGTCACAGGATGCGGCTTTGGAACTGTTGGCGGCTTTGGTGGGTGAGAGGCGGGTTGGATTGACCTCTCCCCCAGCCCCTCTCCTACGAGGAGAGGGGAGCAAGAAAATTGCTGCTTCTCCATCTTCTCTTTCTCCCCCCTTCCCTACCAGGGAAGGGGGGTTGGGGGGGTTAGGTTCTTCCGATGCATTGGGAACCTCTCCCCCAGCCCCTCTCCTCCTAGGAGAGGGGAGCAAGAGCAAGAGCAATTCTCTTTCTCCCCCCTTCCCTGGTAGGGAAGGGGGGCTGGGGGGGTTAGGTCTTTCCGATGCCCTCCAACTCTGTGAATGGCTAGGTTATCTGCCTTTGGGTTTGGAATTGGTGGGGCGATATTTGGCTGAAGACCCCGATTTGTCTCTGGCTGAGATGTTGGAACGGCTGAAAGCCCAGCGACTGCAAGATGAGGCAATTGACCTTGATGAGCAGCAATTACAGAATACCTTTAGCACAGCACAGCGAGGGGTGAGAGCAGCATTTGAATTAAGCTGGCAAGAGCTAGAACCCGTGACGCAGCGTGTCGCTCAGTATTTAAGCTTGTTTGCACCGACTGTCTTTCTTTGGAAATGGGTGGAGTCTGAAACACAGTTGCTTAATTGTTCAGAATCAGATATTAACACGGCGAAAAAGCAACTCTACAAGCGCCACTTGATTGGGCTAGTTGAAAAAAGTGAGGGTGGCTACAAAATTCATCCCCTGATTCGAGAGTTTTTGCAAGCCAAGCTAGCTGAGTCAGAGCAAGCGGATGAGTTCAGACGAGCTTTTGCAGCAGCGTTGGTAGAAATTGCTAAGGTAATTCCCCAATCTCCTACCCATGAGTTTATCGAGTCAGTAAAAGACGCTATCCCGCATCTGGAAGAAGTTGCCCAAAATTTAACAGATGTACTGAGCGATGATGATTTATTGTTGCCCTTAGTCGGGTTAGGCAAGTTCTATGAAGGTCAAGGCTTGTATGCGCTGGCACAACCTTGGCGTATGCAGTGTTTAGAACTAAGCAAACACCTGCTGGGACAAGAGAATCCCAATGTTGCTGGTAGTCTCAACAATCTGGCAATGCTCTACTACTATCAAGGACGCTACGCCGCAGCCGAACCCTTGTTAGTCCAAGCTTTAGAGTTGAGTAAACGCTTGCTAGGACAAGAGCATCTCTTAGTTGCCACCAGTCTCAACAATCTGGCATTACTCTACTGCTCTCAAGGACGCTACGCCGCAGCCGAACCGTTGTATGTCCAAGCTTTAGAGTTGAAAAAATACCTGTTGGGACAAGAGCATCCCGATGTTGCTTCCAGTATTAACAATCTGGCATTTCTCTACTACTCTCAAGGACGCTATGCCGAAGCTGAACCGTTGTTAGTCCAAGCTTTAGAGTTGAGTAAACGCCTGTTGGGACAAGAGCATCCCGATGTTGCTTCCAGTATTAACAATCTGGCATTTCTCTACTACTCTCAAGGACGCTATGCCGAAGCTGAACCGTTGTTAGTCCAAGCTTTAGAGTTGAGTAAACGCCTGTTGGGACAAGAGCATCCCGATGTTGCTTCCAGTATTAACAATCTGGCATTACTCTACAAATCTCAAGAACGCTATGCCGCAGCCGAACCCTTGTTAGTCCAAGCTTTAGAGTTGAGTAAATGCCTGTTGGGACAAGAGCATCCCGATGTTGCCACCAGTCTCCACAATCTGGCAGCACTCTACTACTCTCAAGGACGCTACGCCGAAGCCGAACCCTTGTTAGTCCAAGCTTTAGAACTAAGTGAGCGGGTGTTAGGAGATGGTCATCCAAATACCATGACTGTTCGTCAAAATCTCGCATCTTTCTGGCGGCAGAGCAGTACTGGCAATTCCTAAGTTGAGAAAGGGGGGTTTACTCGCGCCGTTTAACTTGGTCAAAGGCTTCACACAGTTCCTCAAACGTGCAGCCAAGAATCTCGATTAAAAGCCTAACGTGCTTTAGGCGTGGCTCCGATTTGCCATTTTCCCATTCGCTAATGGTGGTAATGCTAACACCAAGGGCAAAAGCTAACTTTATTTGAGTGAGGCTGGCACGTTCCCGCAATTTTGCAAGGGTCAATGGTTGACCTTCTTGGCTTTCCATCATAAACTGATTTTGTTAAAGAAAACTTTAACGTCTAATCCAAATAGAACAGCTGACTCAGAAAGCCATCATCAACGGTTAATCTTGGTTTTCTGCCCTTACCTAGTGTGCCAGAGGAGCGGACAGCGATTCGGCTGACGTTCGCATGGCTGTCTGCTGCCTCATGACTCTAGACACTTCGCCTTGATTGCAGGAAAAAGCGATCGCATAGCGAAGCCATTCAGCTTATCGCCTAAAAATGCGATCAGCCAAAGGCTGGTGCGCTTCGCAATCGCCCAATATATCCATCTTTTAATGTCCCATGAAAAAACCATTTCCACCCAGATCCAAGCGGTCTGGGTTTGAAAGTCTATCTCAAACAGCTACCCTCACTAGCAAAACATCATGACTTACTTAGAACGCCTCCATCCCTGGTGCATCATCCGCCCCCTCCCCAACATGCGCTCCCCAATTGTCGGACGCTTTCGCCGCCGAGTTGACGCCGAGGGGCATCTGCAAGTCCTCAAGCGAATGATGCCAACAGTTCCCTTTGAAATCATCTTTGACGTGACGCCAGAACAATCTGACTCGGAAGACATTCAGGAATCGCTTCAATCTTGAGACCTTGAGACCCCACCCCAGCCCTCCCCGATGCTTTGGGGAGGGAGCAAGATGTTCTTGTTCCCCCCAAAGCATCGGGGAGGGAGCAAGATGTTCCTGTTCCCCCCATGAATCAGGGGGGCTAGGGGGGTCTTACCTATCGCCTCAAACCAGCAAATCATCATGACCACGTTAATTCGCCGCCTCCAACCTGCCAAGAAATTCCGCATTACTATCGGTGCGATCGCGCTGGAATAACGTAGGGTCGTTGCAACGCACCCTACAGATACAGGACTTACGCAAATTGCTCATTTAAACGCTACTAGTAGTAGGGTGGGCAGTGCCCACCCTACATGTAGAGGTTCTGCGTAAGTCCTGAGATAGATACCTGCTTAAACCGCAGTCGCCGATGTCTCAGAACCAGCAAGTTCACTCTGAGGCGACGCTGGCACCAAACGACCCAGCCCTTGCTTGACAAATCCCTGCAAAAATGCTGTCCTTTGATTTTGCTGGAAAACCTTTTGCAGTTTCTCTCCTAGTCGGTCAAGATTCAACGATCGCCCAGTTGCGGCATTTTCACTCTGTTCCTGCTCTTGGAAGTACTCAATCAGACTTAGACCCGCTAATCTGGTTAGATAAGCCGCACTAACTCCCTGCACTGCTCCACCTGCCAATAACTGCGATCAACTTTGCTGGTGCGCTTCGCGCGATCGCTGTGGCTTGCCATTGAAATGGTTGGCAGATTGCAAAGTAAAGTTTTGTTACGTGCTGCATAAAATTCCTGTTCTCTCCTGACTAGTCTATAGAGCAGCTAAGCAAAAGTTTTTGACCAGTTCCCTCAAACAAAGGGGGAGAGGGCAACTCCAACGGGTTACTTACTTCTACACGCTGCACTACTTTCTTAAAAAAATGAGGTACATATAGATGGCTTTTTTCTCTGGCGTGCCTGGTCAAAATGATGTGCTCGTTGGTACCAATGACCCCGATCAAATTTTCGGACTCGATGGCAATGATGGCCTATTTGGTCTTGATGGCAACGACTTCGTCAGTGGTGGCACTGGGGTTGACATCATTATTGGTGGTGGTGGCAATGACTTCCTGTTTGCCGAAGATGGCAACGACGTCATTTTTGGTGACTCCCAATTCTTTGGTGTAGGTGGGAATGACTTTATTAGTGGTGGTAATGGAGATGACGTCGCCTTTGGCGGGGCTGGCAACGATACCGTCAATGGGGACGATGGGAATGACGTCCTCAATGGGGACGATGGGAATGACGTCCTCAATGGTGGTGATGGGGTTGACGTTCTCAATGGTGGACTGGGGAATGACCAACTCTTTGGTGGCAATGGGGATGACCGCCTCTTTGCTGACGCGGGCAATGACCGACTCTTTGGTGACGATGGGTTAGACGTCCTATTTGCTGGCGATGGAAATGACCAACTCTTTGGTGGCAATGGGGATGACCGACTCTTTGGTGAGGCGGGCAATGACCTACTCTTTGGTGACGATGGCGATGACATCATCAATGGCGGCGAGGGCAACGATACAGCCTTTGGTGGTATCGGAAATGATCGATTCTTTGGCGGTGGAGGGAATGACCAAATCTTTGGTGGGGACGGTGACGACACAGCAGACGGTGAAGCTGGAAATGACCTCTTCGATGGTGGGAATGGCAACGATATATTCTTTGGTAGCCTGGGGAATGACACCCTCAGTGGTGGAGCGGGAACGGACACACTCGTTGGTGGGGTTGGTAACGACTCCCTCTCTGGTGGCACTGGAAATGATATCCTGATTGGCGTTGACCCATTTGTCCCAGCCTTTGGATTTGGCGGAAACGGAAGCGTGACTGCTCCCTTCGAGATTGATATCTTAGCTGGTGGTGAAGGGAGTGATACATTCGTCCTCGGTGATAACGGAACTGTACTCGGTATCCAAAGGGGAGGTCCTGAGGTTTACTATGTTGGTGGCGGCAATAGTGACTTCGCCCGCATTACTGACTTCAATCTCAACGAGGATGTGATACAACTGGCTGCAAATCCCAGCAGTACTATCACTGTGGCTGAAGAGGGTGACGCCGGACAGACTCTGGAGGGAGCCCAGGTTATTCCATCGGGTGCGGGGACATTAGACTCGATTACTGGGGCAATTTCTGGGAATAACGATGTTGATCTGTTCCAAATCTCCCTAGCAGGCGGAACATTTTCGGCCTCGACAGTCGGTGGGGCTAATTTTGACACGCAGTTGTTCCTGTTCAACTCGTCTGGCGGCTTGCTCCTTCAAAACGACGACTTCAATGGTCTTCAATCCACGATTTCATCGTCATCACTAGCTGCCGGTAACTACTTTCTGGCCATCTCCAGCTTCAATAACGATCCAGTTGGAACACCACCTACCTTCCCAAGGGGTGGCGGCTCAAGTGGGAGCTACACAATTGATCTCACTGGAGTTCAAGCTCCTCCTGCTACTTATACCTTGGGTACATCCCCCGTCTCGTTAGGTACTGGTCTATTTTTTGGAGGCGACCTAATTGCTGATATTCAAGGGGTTTCGCCTGAACAGCTGAGCCTCAACAGTAGCAACTTCGTTTTCGTTTAGAAACCCCAAGCTGCACTTTTGAACTAAAGTCGCGGTGCCTGCCCCATTCTAGCCGGTGGCTAGAATGGGGTTAGTCGTAGCACTAGGGGGAATCAAACCGCAGTCGCCGATGTCTCAGAACCAGCAAGTTCACTCTGAGGCGACGCTGGAACCAAACGCCCCACAACTTGCTTGACAAATCCCGGCAAAAATGCTGTCCTTTGATTTTGCTGGAAAACCTTATGGAGTTTCTCTCCTAGTCGGTCAAAATTAAACGATCGCCCAGTTGCAGCATTTTCACTCTGTTCCTGCTCTTGGAAGTACTCAATCAGACTTAGACCCGCTAATCTGGTTAGATAAGCCGCACTAACTCCCTGCACCGCTCCACCAGCAACGTAGGTGAAGGCATTACCTTTGAGAATACTGCCAATCGTTTGAGTAGAAAGCTCCACCAAACCAAGCTTTAGCATCAAACTACCCAACGTTTTAGCAGCGGCTTGCGCTTGTTGGAGAGAGAATTTTTGCTGATAAATCTCACCCAGATCGGTAACCACCTGGGCACTAATAGCAGCAGTCGCCAGTAAATCCAGCGCGGGAACCGGGTTGGCAAAAGCAGCAGCTGCGGCAATCCATTGATATTGTTCAATCACGGGTAAGGCGCGATCGCGTCTTACTTTATTCAACTGACTCTTCGCCTCGGCTTTTAGCGCCGCTGCTGCCCTGATGGTACTTGCCCACACCAGCTGTTGCCCTTCTTGAGTGACAATTTGACTTAACCGCTCACTCACCGCTGTCACATCAGGCGATTGCTGTTCCATCCACTCTTGCACCGAAGCATCTGGCTGATGCTGACGCACTTTGACAGGTGCAGGGGAAGACGCGATCACTACCACATCTTCTGCTCCCAATCTTCCCAGCATCCGCTGCCGCAACTGTTGCAACACTGTCGCTCGTTCTGTTGGCAAATACTGGTCTTGCTTGTTCAATACCAGCATGACTCGCTGGTTCGTTGCCCTCAGTTGCTGTAATGCTTGAAACTCGGTGTCGGTTAAATCACCAGTTGTAACAAATAAAACCAAATCCGAAGCAAGGGCTACTTCCTTAGCTGCGGTTTCTGCCTCTACATCGGTATCTGCACCGACAAACAATGCGAGTGTCTCTTTCAAACTGAGACCTTGCTGCTGTTGAGGCAACCAGTTAGACTCCAGCACTTGAATCAAACTGGTTTTACCAACGCCTTTGCCACCCGTAACAGCAAGCTTTATCTCCTGCCGATCTAACTCAGTAGTTAGCTGGGCAACCCGCTGTCGCAACTGGATACTCGCCTCCTGATTATCTGCCTCAGTTTCCAGCTGATTAATCACACTTTCCGCTTGTGCGATCGCTTTTTCCACTGTCACCCGGTCTAGCGGCGACGCTACCGGCGAAAAGTCGATTTCCTTAGACGGTTTCTGCTGTAACAACCATAAGCCAGTGCCGAGTGCGACTGCACCCAATACACCAAACTCACCCAGTTCCATCAGCGAATCATGAACACTCTCCAACAGCCACAGCCCAAACGATAGAGCAATTCCCCCCACTAAAATGGGTCGCCGCAACTTAACAGCCATCTCTCTCTCCCCAATGCTATTCCGACCAAGACTCACTTCCTTGAAGCAGAACCCTTGGTAGGTCTCCCTCTCTCCATCCTAATCCCACCCGTGCTTAGAGCCTATCCGAAAAATCCTTTCAAGAAGACTAAGCATCTGTATTCATCTATATTCATCTGTGTTCATCTGTGTTCATCTGTGTTCATCTGTGGTTCCAAATCTCTTAAACTGAGATCTTGCACCAGTCTCAGCAAGAGCAACGGCAGAATTAGGGTTTCAATCTCACCAGAGCAGTGCCCACCCTAATTCCAAAAGCTAATGACCAATGACTAATGACTACTTCGTCAATCGTTTTGCAATT
>CBDTXL010000186.1:0-8596 GCA_965364435.1 uncultured bacterium | reverse complement strand
TAAGCAATCATGAGCAGCACTTTTGTGACACTGACCGGATATCGCATCCTTGACAAAATCTACTCCAGCTCTAGAACCGAGGTTTATCGAGGGGTGCGCTCTCATGACCAAAAACCAGTTGTGCTGAAACTGCTATTGAGTGAGTATCCCACCTTCAAGGAACTGGTGCAGTTCCGCAATCAGTACACTATTGCTAAAAACCTTGACCTGTCTGGGATTGTCAAACCCTTAGCCCTGGAAAACTACCGCAATGGTTATGCCCTAGTCATGGAAGAGTTTGACGGCATTTCCCTCAAGCAGGAGATGGAAAACAGGGGGGGCATGGGGAGAAGTGCCAATTCCCTAGAGGAATTTCTCAACATTGCGATTCAGATTGTCCAAACCCTAGAAGGACTCAGCCGCAACCGGATTATTCATAAAGATATCAAGCCCGATAATATTCTGATTAACCCGGAAAAAAGCGAAGTAAAACTCATTGACTTCAGCATTTCCTCGTTATTACCCAGAGAAAACCAGGAGATTCAAAACCCGAACGTTTTAGAAGGGACACTCGCTTATATGTCTCCGGAACAAACCGGAAGGATGAATCGGGGTATCGACTACCGCACGGACTTTTACTCGTTGGGAGTGACGTTCTACGAACTGCTAACCGGGCAACTCCCCTTCCAGTCTAGCGACCCAATGGAGTTAGTTCACTGCCACATTGCAAGGATGCCAACTCCGCCAATTGAACTCGTACCATCAATTCCCCAGATGGTGAATGACATCGTTATGAAGTTGATGGCGAAAACCGCCCAAGAACGCTATCAGAGTGCTTTTGGGCTGCGAGTAGACCTAGAAACTTGTTTGCAGCAATACTCAGAGAACGGCAGCATTAGCCAGTTTATCCTCGGTGAAAGGGATAGAAGCGATCGCTTTGTCATTCCAGAAAAACTCTACGGTAGGGAAGCAGAAGTTGCAACCCTGTTAGCCGCCTTTGACCGAGTAGCAGGCAGAGATGGGGAGATAGGGGAAACAACGCAATTCAAAATCCAACCCCCCCAGAGTTCGGGGGGGCAAGGGGGGGTCGAGTTAATGCTGGTGGCAGGGTTCTCTGGAATTGGGAAAACAGCTGTGGTCAATGAAGTCCACAAACCGATTGTGCGCGATCGCGGCTACTTCATCAAAGGCAAATTTGACCAGTTCAAGCGCAATATTCCCTTTTCTGCCTGGATGCAAGCATTGCAAAATCTAATGCAGCAACTGCTGACTGAAAGTACTGCCGAGGTGCAAAAGTGGAAAGCCAAAATCTTGGATGCACTGGGTGAGAATGGTCAGGTTATTGTTGATGTCATCCCAGCATTAGAACTCCTGATTGCCAAGCAGCCAGAAGTGCCAGAACTGGAGGGGAGTGCGGCTCAAAATCGCTTCAATCGGCTATTTGGGAAGTTTATCCGAGTGTTCGCGACAAAAGAGCATCCCCTTGTCATTTTCCTAGATGACTTGCAGTGGGCAGACTCCGCTTCTCTGAAACTGATGCAATTGTTGATGGGTGAGGCAGATACCCGCTATTTGTTGCTGATCGGAGCTTATCGGGATAACGAAGTTTCTCCGGCACATCCCCTGATGCTGACGTTGGATGAGATTCGGAAAGCCGACGCGACAGTCAACCAAATTACTTTAGCACCCCTAGACCAACCTTCTCTAAATCGCCTAATTGCCGATACCCTGAGTTGTCCGCCAGAACGAGCAGTTCCTTTGACAGAACTGGTTCTCACCAAAACCAAAGGCAACCCCTTCTTTACCAATCAGTTCCTGAAATCCCTACATGAAGATGGGCTAATCTCCTTTGATTTTAGTTGCGGCTATTGGCAGTGCGACATCGCTCAAGTGAGGGCATTTGCCTTAACCGATGACGTGGTGGAGTTTATGGCGCTTCAGTTGGAAAAGCTGCCAGAGAAAACCCAGGCTGTGTTGAAACTGGCAGCCTGTATTGGCAATCAATTTGACTTAGCGACATTGGCAATTGTAAATGAGAAATCCCAGGCTGAAACGGCTGCTGACCTGTGGAAAGCCTTACAAGAAGGACTCGTTATTCCTGTCAATGATATTTACAAATTTTTCCAGGAACAAGAAGACTCGATTTCATCCCAAACCCCAGTCCCTAGTCCCCAATCCCTAGCCTCCTACAAATTTTTGCATGACCGAGTGCAGCAAGCGGCTTATTTTCTGATTCCTGAAGAGAACAAGCAGTCAACTCACCTAAAAATTGGGCGACTGCTGTTGAGTAAGAGCGGACTCAGAGGCACCGCCCCTAGAGAAGAGGAATGGGAAGAGAAGAATTTTGATATTGTCAACCAGTTGAATGTGGGGGTGGAGTTAATTACCGATCGCACAGAACGCGCGCGCCTCGCTCAGTTAAATCTGATTGCTGGACGTAAAGCGACGGCTTCCACTGCTTATGCTGCTGCTGTTCGGTATTTAACCGTAGGCATGGGGCTATTAGACGCTCAAGCTTGGCAAAGTCAGTATGAACTGACATTAGCTCTGCATGACGAAGCGGCGGAGGCGGCGTACCTCAACGGTGATTTTCAGGAGATGGAGAGACTCGCTGAGGTGGTGCGAAACTCTGCTTCGACGCTGCTGGACAAAGTGAAAGCCTATGAAGTCAATATCCAAGCCTGTATCGCGCAAAACCAGATCCTAGAAGCCGTCAATATCGCCCTACAAGTTCTCAAACTCTTGGGCGTGGAGTTTCCCGAAAAGCCAAGCCAGTCAGATATTCAGCACGGACTAGAGGAAATAACGTCAAATTTGGCATCCAAACGCATTTCTGAGTTAATCGACTTGCCGAAAATGACTGATCCAATCAAGCTGGCAGCCATGCGGCTTCTATCAAGTATATTTTCTGCCTCCTTTATTGCAGTTCCAGAACTGATGCCGTTGATTGTGTTTAAACAAGTCACTTTATCGGTTCAATATGGCAATACTTCCTTGTCTGCCTTTGCCTATGTCAATTACGGGCTAATTCTCTGTGGGATAGTAGGAGACATTGAGGCAGGCTATCAATTTGGTCAACTCGCTTTAAGGATTTTGGAGCAGTTCCAGGCTAAAGAACTCAAAGCTAAGATATTCGCAGTCTTTCATGCAGCTGTAGGGATTTGGAAAGAGCATGTCAGGGAATCATTACAACCATTTCGGTCAGCTTATTCTATTGGACTGGAAACGGGAGATTTAGAATTTGCTAGCAATTGTGCTTACCTATACTCCTTCCATTCATCATTTGCTGGTAAGCAACTGGCGAGCCTTGAACCAGAGATGGCAGCCTATAGTGAGGCATTAGAGCAACTCAAGCAAGAAACAAATCTTAATTACAATAAAATCTATCGGCAGGCCGTCTTAAACTTGTTAGGAAAATCTGAAGAACCATGCCGCTTAATTGGTGAATCATACAACGAACAGACAATGCTGCCGATTCACCAACAAGCTAATGATCGGTATGCCATTTGCAACTTATCGGTAAATAAACTAAGACTATGTTGTCTGTTTGATAATCCCATTCAAGCCTTTGAAACTGCCACAATGGCAGAACAGTATTTAGATGGTGCGACAGCGACACTACTTATTCCTTTATTTCATTTCTACGATTCTTTAGCTCGACTGGCAGTGTTTCCTGACTCCCCTAAGACTGAGCAACATGACCTTTTGGAGAAGGTAACAGCCAATCAGGAAAAGATGAAGAAATGGGCAGACCATGCTCCGATGAATTATTTGCATAAATTTTATTTGGTGGAGGCAGAGCGGCATCGGGTTCAAGGGTCTTATATTGAGGCAATGGACTACTACGACAAGGCCATCAAGGCAGCCAAAGAAAACGAATATATCCAAGAAGAAGCCTTAGCTTACGAACTCGCTGCAAAATTCTACCTCGCTTGGGATAAAGAGATAATTGCCCAAACCTACCTAACTAATGCTTACTACGCCTATGCTCGTTGGGGAGCATTAGCTAAGGTTGAGGATTTAGAAACGCGCTATCCCCAATTACTCGCCCCTATCCTTAACCAGAAAACCAGCCGTCAGACAGGTGATACCATTACTCAGCTAACTACTGGAACGATTACTTCCACCAGTAAAGGAGGTTCAGACGTTCTGGATTTGGCAACGGTGATGAAAGCCTCTCAAACCCTTTCTGGAGAAATTCAGCTCGATCGCTTGCTCTCAACATTAATGCAAGTGGTGGTGGAGAATGCAGGTGCAGAAAAAGGAGCGCTGATTTTGCTAGAGGGAGATTCATTGGCGATCGCTGCCCAATATGCGATCGGTACTTGCAACCTACAATCTACTCCCGTTGTTGGCTCTAGAGGAATTCCCGTCACCCTGATCAACTATGTCTGGCGCACCGAAGAAACCCTGGTAATCAACGATGCTAGCGTCCAGACAACCTTTGCGGCTGACTCTTACATCATTCAAGAGCAGCCAAAATCGGTCTTGTGTGCCCCGATTAAAAATCAAGGTAAACTGATCGGCATCCTTTACCTAGAAAATAATCTAACTACGGGTGCCTTTACCGCTAATCGCTTGGAAGTCTTAAATGTCTTATCGTCTCAGGCTGCCATCTCGATTGCAAATGCCAAACTCTATTCAGAGGTACTCGAACGGGAAAAGGAATTACTCGAAAGTGAGAGGAGACTCGCTCAATTCCTAGAAGCGATGCCAGTAGGGGTAGCAGTTCACGATGCCACAGGGAAACTCTACTACACCAATCAGAGAGGACAGCAGTTACTGGGCAAAGGCGTTGTAAAAGAAGCCACTGCCCTTGCATTGACAGAGGTTTATCAAGTCTATACGGCGGGAACTGACCAACTCTATCCTACTGATCGCCTACCGATCGTGCGTGCCTTAAAAGGCGATCGCGTAACCGTTGATGATATGGAGATTCACCGAGGCGAGGAAATTATCCCCTTGGAGGTGGAAACGACGCCCGTTTTTGATAAACAGGGCAACATTGTTTATGCGATCGCCACGATGCAAGATATCACCCAACGCAAACGGGCAGAGAAATTGATAGCAGAATACAATCGCACTTTAGAAATCCAAGTCCAGGAACGTACCCAGGAATTACAGCAGGAGATTGGGGAGCGCAGGCGGGCAGAAGAGGCACTGCGCCAAAGTGAGACCAAAAATCGAGCCATCCTCTCTGCCATCCCCGATTTGATGTTTCGGATTAACTCTGATGGTATTTACTTAGACTTCTTGTCTTCCAGCGAACTCAAAGACCTATTGCCACTAGATTTTGATCCAGTTGGTCATCATATATCACAATATTTACCTCCTGAAGTGACCGAGAGACATATACAGCATATGCAACAAGCTCTGGCTACAGGAACAAGCCAAATTTACGAACAACAAATTTGGGTAGATAGAAAGAGCAAGCTGCAATACGAAGAAGTTCGAGTGGTAGTGAGCGGAGAGAATGAAGTGCTGTTTATGATTCGGGATATCAGCGGACGCAAACAGGCAGAACAAGCTCTACATCAAAAAAATGAAGAATTGGCAAACACCCTACAACAACTTCAAGCAACCCAAGAAGAATTAATTCAATCTGAAAAAATGGCAGCTCTCGGACAATTGGTTGCTGGGGTGGCTCATGAAATCAATACCCCACTGGGGGCAATTCGCTCCTCAGCAGGAAATATTTCTAAGTTCTTGAGTCAAACCCTAGAACAGTTACCCACACTGTTTCAATCCCTCTCCCCAGAAGAAGGACAGAATTTCTTGGCTTTACTACAACGCTCCCTACAACAAGAATTAATCTTCTCTACCAAAGAAGAGCGCCAATTCAAGAGAGCCTTAAGGCGTGAACTAGAAGCTGCGGAGATTGATAACGCTGATTTTATTGCCGATCGGCTGGTAATTATGGGGATTTCTGACAACATTGACTCGTTTTTGCCCCTATTAAAAAGGCCTGATAGTTCGCAAATCTTAGCGATCGCCTATAAACTCTCAGAATTAAAACGAGGCACCATGACTATCAATACAGCCACAGAGCGTGCCTCGAAAGTGGTGTTTGCTTTGAAAACCTATGCCCGTTATGACCAGTCAGGTGAAATGACAATAGCCAATCTGACTGAGGGAATCGAAACTGTCTTAACCCTCTATCAAAATCAACTCAAAAAGGGAGTGGAGGTGATTCGTAACTATACTGATTTGCCGCCCGTGTTATGTTATCCTGATGAACTCAATCAGGTTTGGACAAATCTCATCCATAATGCCTTACAAGCGATGGATTATCAAGGCACTTTAACCCTTGAGGTAATGAGTATCGCTCAGCAGGCAAAAATTAGCATCATTGATAGTGGCAGGGGAATACCCGAAGAGATTCAAGCGAAAATATTTGAGCCATTTTTTACCACTAAGCCTCCAGGAGAAGGCAGTGGATTGGGACTCGATATTGTCAAAAAGATTATTGAAAAACATCAGGGTAAAATTGAAGTAAAATCGATTCCCGGTCAAACGACATTTACCATTTACTTACCTATGACCCTTAAACAGGGAACGCCATAAATCAATTCCCATTACCCATTACCCATTACCCATTACCCATTACCAAGTTAAAGATGTCTAAACCAGTAATTTTGTGTGTTGACGATGAGAGAGTAGTCTTGCAGAGTCTCAGGACGCAACTCCAAGAAGCATTTGGGGATACCTACCTCTGTGAAGTTGCTGAAGACGCTGATGAGGCGCTAGAGGTAATTAATGAACTTAATGAAGATTCACTCAGCATTATTCTAATTGTCTCTGATTGGTTAATGCCCGGTATGAATGGGGATGAGTTTCTCATTCGCGTTCATCAGCAATTTCCCCAAATTATTACAATAATGTTAACGGGTCAAGCTGATGAAGCAGCAATTAAACGGGCGAAAGAGCAGGCGAACCTCCATAGCTGCTTATTTAAACCCTGGTCAGAAGAAGAATTAGTGGAAACCATTAAATCTGGTTTGGCACAAATATGACTAAACAGGTAATTATCTGTGTCGATGATGAGACAACTGTACTCAGGAGCCTCAAAGCAGAACTTCAAGAGGTTATCGGCGATGATTACCTAATCGAAATAGCTGAAGGGGGAGAGGAGGCATTAGAGTTAATTGAAGAATTGCTAGAGGATGGGTATGAATTTCCCCTAATTATTTCTGACCATATTATGCCAAACATGAAGGGAGATGAGCTGTTAAAGCGCGTTCATGTCATCTTGCCCCAAACCCTGAAAATCATGCTCACAGGACAAGCCGATCTGGAAGCAGTGGGGAATGCAATCAAGTATGCCAAATTATATCGCTATATAACCAAACCTTGGCAGAGGGAAGATTTAAGTTTGACAGTAAAAGAAGCTGTAAACAGCTATCTTCAGGAAAAAAGGCTGGCACAACAGAACGTCCAACTCCAGGAAATGAATCAATTGTTGGCACAATTGAACCGCGACCAGGGTATATTGATTGACCAACTCCACCAGAAAGAGAGTCGTCTCTTGAAGGCAGAACAGAAGTATCGCAGTATTTTTGAAAATGCCCTGGAAGGCATATTTCAGATTACCCCTGATGGACGTTATCTCAGCGCTAATCAGGCCACAGCACAGTTATACGGCTATGATTCTCCTGAAGAGTTAATGGCAACCATCACCGACATCAATCATCAACTGTACGTTGATTTGCACCGTCGGATTGAGTTTCTCTCATTAATGCAGCAGTACGGAGCCGTGTCGGGGTTTGAATCTCAGGTCTATCGCAAAGATGGCAGCATTATCTGGATTAATGAGAATGCGCGTGCTGTCTTCGATTTCAACAAGTCACTACTCTACTATCAGGGCTTTGTTGAGGAGATCACCGAACGTAAAAAAGCCGAAGTCGAGCGGCTTGAGTTCACGAAAGAACTCTTTCAACTCAACCAAGCGTTCTCACGCTTTGTGCCACGCCAATTTCTCCAGTGTTTGAACAAAGAAAGTATTGCCGATGTTCAATTAGGCGACCAGGTGCAGCAGGAAATGTCGGTGCTATTTGCTGATATTCGCGACTTCACAACCCTCGCTGAAACCATGACTCCCCAGGACATTTTCAAATTGATCAATGCCTATCTTTCTCGAATGGAACCAGCGATCATCGAAAATCAGGGATTTATTGATAAATATATGGGTGATGGCATTATGGCACTGTTTAGCGGCGCTGCTGATGATGCCCTCAAAGCTGGAATTTCCATGCTGCAACGGCTGACTCAATATAATCAACACCGTACTAACTGTGGCTATATGCCGCTTCGGATTGGCATTGGCATCAATACAGGTTCTTTGATGCTCGGTACCGTCGGGGGAGAACACCGAATGGATAGCACGGTGATTAGTGATGCGGTCAATTTAGCCTCCCGTCTGGAAAATCTGACGAAAGAGTATGGGGTGTCACTGTTAATCACTCACCATACGTTGGCTCGTTTGCATTACCCAACTGAGTATAGTATCCGCTTTATTGAGCAGGTCAAAGTTAAGGGGAAGTCAAAAGCGGTAGGTGTCTTTGAAGTGTTTGATGGGGATGAGCCGGAAATTAGACAGGACAAGTTAGCCACGCTCAAG
>CBDTXL010000185.1:0-8627 GCA_965364435.1 uncultured bacterium | reverse complement strand
GTCTTAAGGTTTTCTTTACAAACAGCCTCTTAGAGATGTCAAATGGGTTCTATAGAAAGCACAAGCACAGGTGCTGGGTTAGATAGAGAGGAAAATGCTTTTACCATTACGCCTCAACCCATTGCTTTGCCACCTGCCAGTGACATGAGTTTACCTCAGCTTGGTTCAGGAAGCACAAGCATAGGTACTGGATTAGGTACAGACGAAAAGGGTTCTGCCAATTCGCTTCAATCCGATGCTCAGGCAACGGTAACTGAGAGTGTTAGCAATGCCCCTAAGGGTACAGCTACAGGCAGTGGCATGAATCCTGGAGTAGCTAGAGCCCTGATGGGAGGACTTATTGGTGCTGGGTTGGGTGCTGCCTTGGGCACATTAGCTGGCGCTTTGGCTCGTAAGAAAACCGCTGAAGGTCTTGACCGCGCTGTAAAAGGTGTAGGGGACGCACTCAAGGGTGCAGCTGAGGGTGCTAACCTCACGGCAAAAGGTGTAGGAGAGGCGACAAAGACTATAGCTGAGGGTGCTAGTCAGGCTGTAGTGGGTGCCTTACAGGATACAGGGGAGGGTGTTAACTACGTTGCTAAAGGTGCATTGGAAGCAACCAAGAATACCGCTGAGAGTGCTAACCACGCGGCCATTGGTGCGTTGAATGCACTCAAGGGTGTAACTAAGGATACAGCTGAGGGGGTTAGCGACGCGGCCAAAGGTGTAGGGGACGCACTCAAGGGTGCAGCTAAGGATACAGCTGAGGGTGTTAACCAAGCCGTAGCAGGAGCATTGGACACGGTTAAGGGTGTAGCTGAGAATGCTCAGCAATCTGTAATAGGTGCAAGCGACGCAGTCAAGGATAAAGCTGAGGATGCCAAGCAATCTGTAGTAGGTGCCTTAGACACCGTCAAGGATAAAGCTGAGGATATCAAGCCATCTGATAATCAGAGCCTCAAGATAGCCAAAGAACGAGTGATTATAGACAACTCGTCCTCGGTCTACACGGGTGAGGTTGGCATGGGAGAACCAGTTGGAAGCCAGATAGAGGTCATTTCAGACCCAGCGGAGATAGACCGAATTGTCGATCAAACTCAAGATGTAAATCCTGAAACGTCCCTAGCTCTTGCTGAAGCGGATTTCCGTGAAGGCCAACGTGTTGGCTGGGAAAGTTTTGAAAAGTAGTGACATTTAGATAGAAGCAAGCCTTCGTAGGTGAAGAATTCAGTCTTTGTAAACAAGTGGGACACGATAACGTTGAAGTCGAAGATCGAATCCGTCGGGCAGAGTTAGACCTTGATACTCAATCTCTTGAGGTCATTGGTAAAACCAAGACACTGTAACGACGGTTTACCCTTGGCACTAAGGCATTACTTGACCTACAGCCCAGATAAAGCCAAAAAGGTAGTCATAAACATCTGAGGGTAAATCGCAGTTCCTTTCCTCAAGGCACGCAGACAGTATCCTTACACGTTTATGACTACCTGCCAGCAATTAGCAAGTTATGCTAGGTAATTTTTTGGCTTAGCTCCTGTCAAATACAGGAAAATACAGTCTAAGTGCCGCTTTTCCCTCATATAAACAGACAACTATTAATCAGTTTTTTAGTACAAAGGAGACGATTATTATGAGTGAGAACAACCAAGTTTTGGATACAGATGACATAATCGTTGAGCAGATGCCGTATCAATCCAATGGTGATTCAACAGACACAGGGATGGGTAATGGGTTAGCTAAAATAGCGATTGGAGCAGTCATTGGTGCTACCTTGGGGGCAATAGCTGGAGCTTTGGCGAATAAGGGTACAGCTCAGAAGGTTAACCTGACTGTAAAAAGTGTAGGGAACGTAGTTAAAAATGCAGCTGAGAATGTTAACCAGACTGTAACAGACGTAGGAAACGGAATACAGAGTGTAGCTGAGGGTGTTAACGACACTGTCCAAGATGTAGGCGAAAAAGTTAAGGGGACAGCTGAAAATGTTAACTACACAGTAAAAGACACAGTGGAAAAAGTTAAGGGGACAGCTGAAAATGTTAACTACACGGTAAAAGATACACTGGACGCAGTTAAGGGAACCGCTGAGGGTGTTAACGACACTGTAAAAGGCACAATGGACGCAGTCAAAGGTACAGCTGAAGATGTCAAGACGCCAGAGAAGCAGAGGACTTATATTTTAGTCCCAGTGGAGAACGAGGAAGTTGTTAAGTGAACTATCTCTATAGATGACACAATGCCAATAGCTGCTGGTGAAGCGGTTGGTTGACTGACAAAACGCAGGACTCCTACCGGCAGAAGAAACTGTATTTGGTCATCTCGGCAACCAAATTAAACTTAGGGTGGCTGCTCCTAGAAGAATTCCTGTGACTTTTTGGATGTTTTCAGTCCGGAATTTATTTCTTTTTTGCTTAAGTTTTTGAGCAGTTCCTTGTTGATTGCGCTTAAATTCTTCTTGCCTGCGTTGAATAGTTTTATACTCAATGGCTCTGATGTCTATTTCTTTAAGATTCTTAGACTCTTGGGAATACTGTAATCTTTGAGGAGCCTGTTCCTTAACATCATTACTAAGTTGAAGATGCTCTTGGCTTGCTTTCCTCAGATTCCCCCCAACCAGCCGCTCTTCATATAGCTTGCCGTTGTGATTATCAGAGGGCCTGACCTCCTCATCTGTAGCTTTTGCGGCGTTCTCTACAGCTATTACAGAGGGCTTGACTTCCTGTGCTGTGTCCTTTACTGCCTTCACTAAACCGTTCACAGTAGGGTTTTCACTCTCAGCTACACTCTGGGCTGCACTTACTACAGAGAGCTGGGCTTCCTTAGCTGTACCTTTTGTCGGGTTCTCTACATCTATTACAGACTCGTTAGCTGCACCCTTTACCGTCTCCTCTAGACTTATTACAGAAGGCTTGACCTCCTCAACTGTATCTTTGGTGGCGTCCTCTACAGCTATTACAGAAGGCTTGACCTCTTCAACTGTATCTTTTCCTGCATTACCTAGACCATTTACAGTGTGGTTAACACCTTCAGCTACGCTCTTGGCTGCATCTACTACAGAAGGCTTAACCTCCTCAACAGTGTCTTTTATTGCATCGACTACACTTATTACAGAAGGCTTGACCTCCTCAACTGCATCTTTTACGGCATTCCCTAGAGTTTTTACATCGTTTACAGTGTGGTTAACACCTTCAGCTACACTCTTAGCTACACCGACTACAGATGATTTGGTCTCCTCAACGGTATCTTTTATTGCATCGACTACACCTATTACAGATGATTTAGTCTCCTCAACAGTATCTTTTATTGCATTCCCTACACTGTTGGCACTGTGGTTAACAGTCTCAGCTACTCTCTCGGCTGTCTTTGCTGCCTCCACTACACTTTCTACAGTGCGGTTAACACGTTGAGCTGTACCTCTACCCACCAAAGCACCCGCTACTGCACCGACTACACCGCCAAAAACTCCTCCAACTCGGCGACCGAGTAAAACACCTATAGCTGCTCCAACTAACCCGCCGCCTATGCCTGTTCCTGCACCATAAGCAACAGGTTGCTCCCTAATGAGGTTAGCCTTTTCGTGATGATTATCAACAGGCTGGTTGTTATCGCTCATAGTAATTGTTTCATTTCTACCAAGGCGGCATAACGCCCATCCAGAGCAACTTGTTATTTATGACCCAATTTAACAATCTTAGGTAGGAGCTTAACCGACCTAAAGGGGTAGATCGCCGAAGGAACTCATGTAATGAAAAATGTCACTTCGCGATCGCACTCCATAGTAAAGCTGACACCCTACAATTGATCAGGCTGGGGCTAACTTACCTCTGGAACCAGAATACGTCCGGTATAACCCGTTAGCGAAGCATCCCGGAGGGTTATCGCCTATACCTTTCAATCACCTCTTGCGCGATGGACGCTACCGCGGCCCGCTCCAGCCTTACCTGCAACAACCAAAGCAACGCAAGCTTCCCGAAAACATATTGACATTGTAAATACGCCTACCTACACTTTAGGCATGGACGTATATTTCGTGCTTAACGGCATCACCTTTGTTTGGAATGAGGAAAAAGCTCGAAAAAATCCTGGCAAGCATGATGGTGTGACATTCCAGCAAGCAGCGGAAGCTTTCTTTGATCCGTTTCTAACAGTAGTCGATGCCAGCCGTAATGACGAAGCACGAGATGCCATTATCGGTATGGATATACGATGGAATCTTTTATACGTGGTTCACATCGAGTTTGACGATGATGATGTAATCCGGATTATTTCGGCTCGTAAAGCGACGCGCAAGGAACGTGAATACTATGAAAGCTGAAACCCTGAAAAAGCGATTGGATAAAAATCGTCCTATGACGGTTGTCACCATTCGCATCCCGGAAGATGTGGTGGAGGATTTGAAGCGATTAGCTCCACTACTAGGCTTTTCGGGTTATCAACCGTTGATTCGTGCCTATATTGGTCAGGGACTTCGAGCAGATCTTGAACGGTTAGAGAATCATACCGTTTCGGCGTTGATTGCCAGTTTGAAACGTCGTGGTGTGAGTGATGAAGTGATTCATGAAGCGCTCAGTGAAGTTGCTCACGGTAGTTAATGGAGATGATACCCAATGGCAATAAGCACAGTCAAATCACTTGATGTAGTTGCATTGACAGTTGATTTGCCTGAATACAACTTGTGGCGTGGGCAAGTTGGGACGGTAGTCGAGGAATTGGCTAGTGGTACTGCCTTTGAAGTTGAGTTCAGCGATCGCAATGGGCGCACCTATGAATCAATTGGTTTGCGTCCAGACCAAATTATGGTACTGCACTTCGACCCTGTGCCTCCTGATGCAACACCCGAAATGGCAACAGCGAGGGGCTAACTTACCTCTGGAACTAGAATACGTCAGGTATAACGCGATCGCTTATATCGTTCAAGCACGTCTTGGGTGATCGCATTAACCTTACTTGGTAGCAACCAAAGCAACGTAAGCTCCCCCTAACTTAGCACCTGTCAATCGATATGTAAAACATAAGCCCGAATTCTTCAAGGAATGAAGTTTTCATGTCTTGGATGGGTAGTCTCAGCGTTTTCTGGAGGAGATGTTATAGCTGCTCAATCCTTGTCCGTAATTCCATGAGATCAGAATGCTGAGTGATGTCAAGCTGAGGAATCGCCCAATCAAAAAATGCATCTAGAGAAATGTACTGAGATTGCTGTCTCTGCATAGCTTTTTGCAGATCCTTGCCATGAAACCAGATTAAGTACTGCTGCTGTGTCCAAAATTCTTCTTGGGCAAACCTGTGTTGATATGTAGCGAGACTTTCTTCAAATCTGTCTTGTGTAACTGTCGCAACAGCTTGTGTAAATTGATTAATCAATTCTACAGCTTGAACGCGACAGTCCTGTAGAGCCAGTGAGGAAGGAAGTTGACCACTACTGCCTGTCCATGTTGTTCTGAGTTGTACTCGCGCTGCACTCATCTGCAATAACTCAGCTAATGCCCATCGTACCGCTTGATAGTCTTGCAAGCTCCTTGCACCAGTTTCAATCCATGCTGAAATTACTTCGACTCCTGGCGAATCTCCATGTCCCCATCGGGAGCTAGGATTTTCCAGCTTCTCTGCGTACTTTGTTACCCAATAGTTGTGAATTCAATCAGCGTTGAACAGGTAGTTCTCAACACAAGCACGATAGGTTAAAAAAACGGATCTATGACCTAATCTATTGCCGAGTTGGAGTAGTTGTATGCTGGCAGTTGGTTTAGCATCGAAATCTCGATCACGGAAAACTATATACTGCTGATTTCCCATTGCATCACGGGAGAAGTACCCTTGAACAAAGATCGAAAAGGTAAATTTACTACCAGCAGCAACAATTGTGGGTCTATCGCCTAGTAGGTTCTCGACTACTTTGTTAAGCAATCTGGAATCTAGACTGGTTTGCTTTCCCTCACAAAAAATGGTTTTTCTACCACTAACAACACTCACAATCAAACCTCTAGCCGCTTGATATATGCTTCAGGCACTAATTGCTCCACATAATCAGAGTGGGTCGTAATGATGAACTGATTATTTTTACCTAATTTCGGCAAGGCTCTAAGTAATGCCTGCTGCATTGGCGGGTGTAAGTGCAACTCAATTTCATCAATCAAGATGACCGAATTATGAATATTCCAACTGGCAAAATCCATCAGCATTGGAAAGACCGCACGCTCACCTCCAGACATTTCAGAAATTTCATACTGGTTTCTTCCGTCGTATAGATAAAACCAGGGTTCACTCAGAATGTCATCTATATTCTCTCGTGGGATAGGACCTTCAAAGCTACGTTCTGGAAAAACTGCTCTGTAAGCTCGTTCAATCTCGGCATACAAGTCCTTTTGTCCCGGTCGTAGTTGCTTAATTCGTCCTCCAGGTTGAACATCTTGATGGAACTGCCGCCACTTGGAAAGGCGATCGCGCAAAATATCCTCAGTGATTTCAAGTGTGCGATCCTGGTCTTCAGGGGTCAGGCTTGTTGAAGTTCTCTGCTCTGTGTACCAAAGGACGGTGCCAACTCGCTCAAACACCTGGAAACCTTCAGATCGAAGGAGTTGTTTAGCGTATTCTCGTCCTTTGAACTGAAACAATTCACGATCAGTGCCTGCTTGCACGCGCTCATCTTGCCATCTGAGGGTCACAATATGCTCTTCAGCAGGAGAACGTGGTAAATCGCGCCCTATGTCTTTTAATTTCTGGTGGAACTCCCGAACTGCTTGGAGTTCTTGGGAGGAAAACTGCACTTTTAGAGTAACCTCCGGTTCAAATCGTCCCCAGTTGTTCCCTAGCAATTCATAGTTAAATCCTGCCCATTCCAAGTCAGAAAGTCGCTGTAACCGCCCAGTTGCCTTTCCCAAGGTTGCCGCAATTGCCTGCAAAAGGCTTGTTTTCCCAGCACCGTTCATCCCTATTAGAACAATAAGATCTCGTGCCAAGCCAGTTTCTGAATCAGTGAAATCAAATACGGGAGGAGTCCGAAATTTCTTGAAATACTTTAACTGAACAGATTGAACTTTCATGTATGAAGTCTTTTAAGGAGGGGGAAAGACTATTTAGAGCGTATCCTAAAGCGTGAGGCTAACTAACCTCCGGAACCAGAATACGTCCGGTGTAACCCGATCGCCTATACTTTTCAATCACATCTCGACTAATCGCTTCCCCCTTACCCGCAGCAACCAAAGCCACGCAAGCCCCCCCGAACCCAGCACCCGTAAGACGTGCTCCAAATACTCCAGGGGTTTCCTGTAGCATCGCCACCAGTGTATCTAGAGCTGGCACCGAAACTTCGTAATCATCGCGTAAGCTAGCGTGGGAAGCATTCATCAACTCACCAAAACGCTCAGCTGATACTCCCTGTAGAGCCTCCAGTACTCGGTTATCCTCAGTGATAACATGACGAGCGCGACGGCGTTGCGGTTCGGGTAAGTCTTTCACGGCTTGCGGATCGGTAATATCTCTCAACGCCTTTACTCGTAGCAGGTGCGCCGCCTCTTCACACTCCGCCCGTCGCTGGTTGTAGCCACTCCCTGCCAGAGTGCGAGGCACACCGCTATCTATTACCACAACCTCTGCCCCAGATGGAAAAGGTATCACCTGGCGATCGAGCGATCGCGTATCGAGAAATAGCAGATGTTCCGTATCCGCTAGGCTCGACGCCATCTGATCCATAATGCCGCATTGCACACCCGAATATTGGATTTCTGCCTGCTGTGCCAACTGAGCGATCCGCACATCATCAATATCTAGATTTAAAAGCGATCGCAGCCCCCTGAGAGTCGCCACCTCCAAAGCCGCACTGCTAGACAAGCCTGAACCTATGGGAACTGAGGAAGTAACGTACAAATTAACAGGCGGTACAGTGTGCCCTTCCCGTTCTAAAAGCCGAACACATCCGAAGATATAACTGGCAAATCCAGAGGGCGTATGATGACCTTCTGAAATACTCACCCGTTCGTCAAGTTCCACCGAGTAAAAGTGATGCTGTCCATCATTGCTGACACCCAGTTGCACTGTAGTGCGTTGGGGAATAGCCGTTGGCAGTACAAATCCATCGTTGTAATCAGTATGCTCACCGAGTAGATTCACCCGTCCCGGCGCACTCGCTTCTGTTTCAGGTGATGCACCAAATATCTGCTGAAAGTCGATCATGGCTTATTGAGAGCAAAACAAGTATTTCTGTAGGAACTGATTGTGTTTCTTCTTTAAATAAATTGTGTGTTGCTAAATACCTGATTGTTTAATTATCGCTCACCCTTTAGAGCTTGCTAGAGATTTAACTCTAGATAGAGTGCCTGAATTTATTCTACAACTAGAATAATTAAAAAACAAGTCAATAGAAATCTAACTATCTAAACAATGAAAGCCCATCTTAGTGATGAAAATTATTATTTTTAGAATTTTCAAAGGCTTGATATTAGATTTTTTCTATTTATTTATAATCCACAGGTTGAATTCTAACTTTTACTCCCTTCCCACTCAAAAATTACCTATCTCCTCCTATCTCCTCCTCTGTGATCTCTGTGCCTGGAGTGGTTCATTAATAGGTATTCTTGGGGCGGGACGGGAGTAGTAAAATGTCAGCCTAAACTAGGAAAGTGTTACGGTCAAACCCTTCAGCGCTAGGCGCGGCA
>CBDTXL010000184.1:0-8679 GCA_965364435.1 uncultured bacterium | reverse complement strand
ATGTTCAATTACTCAGATGAGCCTGAAGAACTGGAAGATGACTGTTTCTAGATGGCGGATTCAGTTTATGTAGCCTGTCGGCTACCTTAGCGCTGGTGAAATTCAACCACATCTTTTCTAATCCAGACATCGTAGTTGCCCAAGAAGTCTTGACCAAGCAGTCCAAGCTCTAGATCAGGACCACCAATCGCCACTCGGACATCTTTTGCGACAATCCCCTCAACAGCTATTGACTCAACCTTGCCAGTGGAAAACTTTATCCCCTTACCACTAGCCGTATTGGCTGTCACTTCGCCCTCTCGGACAACGCCGAGACTTTGAGCCATTGCCTGGGTAATCACAGTGCCACTAGCACCAGTATCAATAATCATCTCGAAGGTCTGTCCGCCATTAAAAGTAACGTCAATGACCGGCGTTTGACCAGCACGGCGTTTGATTGGGACTTTAATTACCCCTTCTGGATTTGCAGTATTCGTCTTTGATGGCGTTGGTGTTCCTGGTGTACCAGGCGTCTTGCTTGGAGAGGGAGTGATGGGCAGGGCGACGGTTCCGGGTGCAGTTGCAACAATGGTTCTTGAAGGGGCACTAGGGCGAGTGGCTTGTTGTTGGGCTATACCCAAATTGCGCTGGTATTCGGCAATTTTCGGTTGGGCGATCGCATGATAAGGACTGGAGGAGGGCACCCCCTTCAATAGCTTGATCGCATCTTGCCAACGACTCATGACTAGCTGCCAATCCTCAGGGGACTGGGCAGACTGACCCAGGCTGGCAGCACTGTAGGCGGCATCAAGCCCCCGTTCATAAGTGTCCTTGGCAGAAAGAGGGGGTTGGCTGATCGGTGTTGGCACAGGCTCAGGGTCATCTGCTAGATCGTCAGCAGTACTGGGACTCGAAGAGGCAACTGGCTCTGGCTGTTCATTGAAACTCCACAAAGAATTGACCTGGCTACAACCCACATTGATCAATGCCAGGGTGCCTGAAAGCAGAAGGATTGCTGCGCGATCAAGAGAAGGCATGCTCGTTAATTGCTCATGAGCTGTCCATCTTTCAGTTTAAACGCACGGCTATGGGTGATAAATATTTGGGCGGCGAACTACTATATAACACCTTAACGTCCTGCACTATCGACCAAGCAGGACGCTAATCAAAAATCTCCTCTAAGCCTCCGGTGCCAAGTCCACGCTGTAGAGAGTTTTGCCTTCGATGTTGTGTAGAGCAACCGTCATGACTTGACTGGCTCCATCAATTTTGACCGTACCAAAGAACTGAAAACCTTCACTGGGAGGGCGATTTGCCTTCAAGTCTGGCGGTATGCTTTGGAACTTCACTTCTGGTCCAAAGGTATTGTCAAGTTTGTTTGGTTCAAATGTGCCTGAGTTGAGCGGTCCAGCCACAAACTCCCAGAAGGGTTTAAACTCAGTGAACTGAGCTTTACCTGGATCATAATAGTGGGCTGCGGCGTAATGGACATCAGCGGTGAGCCAGACGACATTAGGAATATTGTTTTTCTTAATAAAGCGCAATAAATCGGCAAGTTCGATTTCGCGTCCCAAAGGAGGACCATCACCATTGGCGAAGTTCTCAAAGTTGCCACTGTTGCCATCCGGAATCACCAGTCCGATTGGCATATCACTAGCGATTACCTTCCAGGTGGCTTTCGAGTTCTGCAATTTATTCTTTAACCAACGTACTTGGATATTACCCAGGAATGTAGTCTCTTCACTCGCTTCCGTCTGACGATTGGGTGTGTTTGGTCCTCGGTAGCTACGCTCATCGAGCATAAAAATTTCCAAGGAGAGACCGTAATTGAAGGAACGGTAAATCTGCTCTGGAGCACCAGGAGTAAAGCGAATGGGCATATACTCCATAAATGCCCGCTTCGCCCTGACTGACAAAAGGTCGCAGCTTTTGACTGTGTAGCGGTCATCGTCGGTCAGCATCTGACCGGGGAACCAGTTGTTCCGGGTTTCGTGGTCATCCCACTGCACCAGCTGAGGGACTTGGGCGTTGAAGCGGCGGACGTTTTCGTCAAGCAGGTTATAAGTGAAATTGCCGCGAAATTCAGCCAGGGTTTCAGCGACTTTGGACTTCTCTGGCGTGGTCAGATTTTTCCAGATGCTGCCGTCGTCTAGCTTCACTTCAGCCAGAATCGGGTTATCGGCGTAAATCGTATCGCCAGAGTGGATGAAGAAGTCTGGATTTAATCGCCTCATGCTTTCATAGATTTTCATTCCGCCCCATTCAGGGTTGATGCCCCAACCTTGACCGGCGGTGTCGCCTGACCAGGCGAAAAAGATGTCACGTTTGCTGGCGGGAGCAGTGCGAAAACTTCCTGTAACGGGGGCGCTGTAGATTTTTGTATTGGCTAAATCCTCGAAGGTGACTCGGTAGAATATCTGCTGACCCATTGGCAGGTCTGCAAGGTTAACACGCGCTGTATAGTCACTGGTTTCCAAAGCAGCTGCCCCAATGACACGCTGCACGTTGCCGAAAGAGTCGGTGGTGTCATACTCGACAATCATCCGGGCGGGGCGATCGCTACGACTCCAAATGATTGCGTTGCCGCCAGTGATGTCGCCACTGGCAACACCGTAGGGTATCTTGGGACGCATCTTATCTGAAGTGACAATTGCTGGTGCAGAAACCTGTGCCAACCCAGATTTTGATAAAAGATCTGCGGCAATGATGCCACTGCCTGTAATTGCGGAGCGAAGCAGGAAGTGGCGGCGCGTCATTTTGCCCGGATTTTTGCCTTCCATGAGTCCCTTCTTGTTCCAAGATGCTTAGACTTTAGTGTCGCTGATTTGTGAAGCGATAAAGGTCTGGTTAATGAAGAGTTAAATTCAGCAGCGATCGCGTTTTCTTCGTTTGCTGAGGCTGCATCCCAATGCCAGCAAAAATACCAGAGCGTGATCGCACTTCTCTCACTTTATTGCTTGTATAGTTCAATGTCATTGTTAAATAATGTTTCATATTGTTTCTCGTCTACTACACCCAGCCAACGCTCAATTATGGATGCAGCGAACTTCAATACACCTACTAATTAGATGGCTAAATTTTGCAGCTGTTGCGATCGCATTCTCACAATTGAAGCCCAAAAGACATCGCCAGCCTCTTGTGTGGCGTGAGATAATAGCACGTCAGTGATTGGTTGTCCGTCGTCCGTTTCCACAGACCCCCAACAACTAACAACTAACAACTAACAACTAACAACTACAATTGCTTATGCCTGTTTCAGCGCCTTCCCCTGCTCTACTCGTGCTTGCAGATGGGACATCTTACAAAGGCTGGTCTTTCGGAGCCACTGCCACTGCTATTGGGGAGGTGGTGTTTAACACTGCGATGACTGGTTATCAGGAGGTCACGACTGACCCCAGCTACTGTGGTCAGATTGTCACCTTCACTTATCCCGAATTAGGCAACACCGGTGTCAACCCGGAGGATGAAGAATCCGTAACTCCTCATATTAGGGGAGCGATCGCGCGTAACATCTCTCGCCGTCCCAGTAACTGGCGTGCCACTCAGTCCTTCCCTGACTACCTAAAAGAACACAACATCCCAGGAATTTACGGCATCGATACCAGGGCACTGACCCGAAAACTTCGCTCTGCCGGTGCTATGAACGGTGGCATTTCCACAGAAATCCTTGACCCCGCCGAGTTGCTCAAGCAAGTGCAGGCAGCTCCCAGTATGGCGGGATTAAATCTAGTTCGGGAAGTCACCACTAGAGAGATCTACGAGTGGTCTGACCCCACACAGAGCAATTGGGAGTTCCGCCCTGTTGATGATGCGGCTTCTAGCGAACTCCTAACGGTTGTAGCCCTAGATTTTGGCATCAAACGCAACATCCTGCGGCGTCTAGCCAGCTACGGTTGCCGCGTCATCGTTGTTCCCGCCGATACCCCGCCAGAGGAAATTCTCAAATACAACCCCGACGGGATTTTTCTATCAAATGGACCAGGCGATCCTGCTGCGGTTAGCGAAGGGATCGAAACCACTAAAGCCTTGTTGGAGGGTGAGAAACCCGTGTTTGGCATCTGCATGGGGCACCAGATTCTCGGTCTTTCGATGGGTGCAGAAACATTTAAGCTTAAATTTGGTCACCGGGGCTTGAATCATCCAGCCGGTTTACAGCGGCAGGTTGAGATCACCAGCCAGAACCACGGTTTTGCGATTAATCCCGATACTTTAGGTGCCGAGGTGGAAATTACTCACCTCAACCTCAATGACCGCACTGTAGCAGGGTTGCGTCACAAGTCTTTGCCCTTCTTCTCGGTGCAGTACCACCCAGAGGCGAGTCCTGGACCTCACGACGCCGACTATCTATTTGAGCAGTTTGTTCAGTCTATGCGATCGCATCGCCAAGATTCAGTAGCCCCGACGCCCTAGCCCCTAAAACTAAAACCTTGCCAAAAAAAGCTGGGTACTATAAATTAGACGGGAACTTATCGCTATACTATTCGATACGGCGTGGGAGTACCTCTGAAGAAAGCCTTAGGCAGCTTCGGAACTTCTAAAACGCCTATAAGTCGTCTATGTCAAGCGTCGGCAACTACGGTGGGACACACCGAAGTCAAAGCTTGAGGATTGATCTGCAAGGATCATGAAGGCGCTCTTGGTCTAGCACTGAAGGACTAATCATCTATTCAGGGAGGCAAGATCAGCCAAAGAATCCCCTGTTCGAGTCGTAGGCTTAGCAGTGGGAATGTCAAAATTCTGATGTTAGTATGCTATAGCTAGGAGGGTGTTATTCCTGAGCCACTAACCCTGACAGTCAGCTTAAGGGGCACTCGCGAAGTTAGGGAAAATTGCCAGCTTTTTCGCCTCACTGGATTGTTGGACGCCTTTTCGGAAGCTACGTTCCGTAAGGTGATCAGCAAGTGTATTGATGATGGTCCAACCAATATTATTTTGGATCTTTCTAAAATCGACTTTGTTGATAGCTCTGGATTGGGCGCTTTGGTGCAGTTAGTGAAGAAGGCTCAAACCTCTGGGGGAACATTGCAAATTGTAACGAATCCTCGTGTGACTCAAACAGTCAAGCTGGTGCGCCTAGAAAAATTTCTCTCGCTGCAACCTTCTGTTGAGGAAGCCTTGGCGCAAGTCAAGGGGTAAGGGAGAAAACCTTTCCAGAAATTTTAGGGGCGGGCCTCAAGGCTCGTCCTTACTCTGTGAGGGATAGGGGTGGCTTGTGTGTTAAGTCTTTTAACCCAAGGGAATATTCCAGGCAACGCTAAAATCTAAAAATTGAGGTCGGGCAACGGTTGTGACATCAGAGGAGGAAGAGAGTTCAAACGTCTTGGAAACCGACTCGGCGCTTTCGTGGGCGGAGAACCGATTCACGCAATTAAGTGCCGCAGCTGATTCTAATTCCAAAATCCAGCAAGTTTCACCAGCGTCTTTGGCGTATTTGGGAGACGCTGTTTATGAACTGTATATCCGAACCTGCTACCTACTGCCACCCAAACGCCTTTGTGACTATCATCATCAGGTAGTGGCTCAAGTACGAGCAGAAAGTCAAGCGAGTCATCTGCGATCGCTCGAACCCCACCTCACCGAACCCGAACTAGAAATCTTGCGGCGCGGACGCAATGCCGCCACAGGCAGTTCCCGGCGTCTCGATCCGAAAATCTATCAACAAGCGACCAGCTTGGAGACGTTGATGGGATATCTGTACCTTACTGATCCTCAACGCTTGACCCAGTTGTTGGCGCATTTAAAACTCGATCCCAGTTAGAAACTCATCAAATTTTAAGAACATGGCTAACCAAGACCGCCGCCCTCACGCTCCCGGCAAACCAAAGCGAGGGAAGTCCGTTCGCGATCCGCGTGAGAATCGAAAATTTTTCCGTTTCCAAGACGAGAACCCTGACCGACCAAAGTCGCGCTATGGGGGTAAGCCGCAGCAAGGGAAGCCCTCTCGCCCCCATAGCTCCGGTCCGAAACTGAGGCACTCCCAAGAAGACAAAACTGACCGCGTTGAGCGACGCTATCCAGGTAAGCCGAAGCTAGGACAGCCTGTTCGTACCCAGGAGGCGAAAGCTGCTCCCGCGTCCCGCCCCCCTATCAGCTTCAAAAAGCCCGTACCTAAAGAAAGCCAGGAACATCAGCGTCTTGAGCCAGTGAACACGGAGCCAACTCCTTTGACTAATACAGAGGAGGAGACCGACTTACTCTATGGGCGTCATCCTGTCCTCGCTGCTTTGGAGAATAAGCGCCAGCTGAACCGGGTTTGGATCATTCCCCAACTGCGCTACGATCCCCGCTTTCACTCCTTACTCCTCCGAGCCAAGGCAAGCGGCACAGTGATTGACGAAGTGGAGCCACGACGCCTCAGCCAAATTACCGAAGGAGCCAATCATCAAGGGATCGCCGCTCAAGTCGCACCCTATCCCTATAAGGATTTGGGTGAGTTGATTAAAAAGGCAAAATCGACAACAGATCAGCCGGTACTACTGGTATGTGAGGGGCTTAACGATCCCCACAACTTAGGGGCAATTATTCGCACGGCTGAGGCATTGGGCGCTCAGGGCTTAGTCATTCCCCAGCGTCGAGCAGTCGGCGTGACCTCTACAGTGATGAAAGTGGCAGCGGGAGCTTTAGAAACTTTTCCCATTGCCAGAGTTGTCAATCTCACTCGCGCCTTAGAGGAATTGAAAGCCGCAGGCTTTTGGATTTATGGGACTACTTCCGCTACTGGTAAACTACTACACACTGTTGAGTTCACAGGGCCTGTAGTATTAGTTGTGGGCTCGGAGGGTAATGGTTTGAGTCTGCTGACACAACGTTGCTGCGATGTTCTGGTTTCGATTCCCCTACAGGGTAAAACCCCAAGCCTTAATGCGTCGGTAGCAGCAGCGATGACCTTATACGAGACCTATCGTCAGCGTTGGTCCAACCTACTTTATCTAGACAATCTTTCCAAAAATCCTTTGAAAAAAGGAAGCTAATAGAGTATAACAAAATGTAAAGATTTCGATATCACATTACATCATAGAACCCCTTATACCAGGCAAACAGCATGAAAGAAGTTTTGACCAAGATTCTCCACTTCATGGGATTGGCTTGTTGGGTGGAAATCATCACCGACAACCCTCGTTGTACCTATTATTTCGGACCCTTCGTCAGTGAGCAGGAAGCCCACGCTGCTAAGAGTGGATACATTGAAGATTTGGAAAACGAAGGTGCCCAAGGTATTTCCGTTACTGTTAGGCGCTGCAAACCGACTAATCTGACGATTTTTGATGAGTTGGGTGAGCAGATTGAACTCAAGACCCTGCCCAACTTCAGCGGACAACCGTCTTAGGGCATTCCAAAAAATAAATTATCCTCCAACTCTGTAAGTCAGGGCGAGTCGCACTACGTTATCGTTTATCCAACTATATTTGAGCAGCGACTCGCCCCTACATTGGATACTTTTTTACTTGAAAGTCCCTTAGCACTCAACATATAGGTCAATAGCCCCTGAATTTATGCGCTCTTTTATCCTGGGCACTCAGCACTACTGAAGACTTGAGGGTTGAGTTTAATCCAGTGGTCGATGTCACTTAGTACCTGATCGGGAATTTCCCAGGGGAAGAGGTGAGCTGTATTGGGATAGCACTGCCAGTGGCAGTGCTTGAGATGTTGAGCTGTTTCTCGGCTTGATTCGGCTGTAATATGCCGGTCAGCTTCCCCTGCCAATACCAGGCAGGGGCATTGAATCTGCCTCAAGTCGGAAAGACGATTGTACCCAGCTTTTAGAGCCGTGTTGAGAGCGCGTGTGGCAGCAGCAGAGGTTTGCAGATAGGCTGACATCGCTTCAAAGGCGAGGTAATGGTAAGCACCGGGGGTGTGTTGTTGGATGAGGTAGCGATAGAGCGATCGCTTTCCAAACGTCTCAATATTCCACTGCCAACCGGGCTGCAAGCGATTCAAAATCGAAGCGATCCCAGTGTAAAGATTATCCTCCCAACTAATGGGTGGATGACTACCTCTGGGTCTAGCTGCTGTGGCAATCAAAATCAAACCGCTAACTCGATCTGGTAGCTTCAGCGCCAGTTCCATCGCCAGAATCCCACCTAATGACCATCCCAGTACAAGGCAACGGTCAATGTGAAAGCGATCGAGAAGGGCTTCCAAGTCCATCAGGTGGTCGGTCATACTAAAGTCCTGCTGAGTTCGACTGTTGCCGTATCCTCGCAAATCAGGAGCAAGAGTCAGGAACCGTTGGGATAGGTGCTGGGTAAAGACAGACATACTATTGCCTGAACCCGGATGACCGTGGAGGCAGAGAAGGGGGAATCCTTTTCCCTGTAGATGAACATTCAGAGAAGGGGTGTAAGGTTTAGAATCCATATCAAGGTCATTGACAGCTCTCGGCCCTAGAAGGAGGATGTCACTGCCGAATCTTGGTAGGCTAGAAACAGTAGACTTAACCCAGTAGTTATTCCCAAATCCTTAAGAGAGCAGTGCCCCATACTATTGTTACTAATACCTGTGAAGGCGTCGCTGATTGTGTTGATGCCTGCCCTGTTGCTTGTATCCACGAAGGTCCGGGCAAAAATGTCAAGGGTACTGATTGGTACTGGATTGACTTTGCCACCTGTATTGACTGTGGCATCTGCATCCAAGTCTGCCCAGTAGAAGGGGCGATTGTGCCGGAAGAACGACCAGATTTGCAAAACACACCGGAGTGAA
>CBDTXL010000183.1:0-8763 GCA_965364435.1 uncultured bacterium | reverse complement strand
TCGCTCCTGAGATTGCCCAGAACCCCAGCAGTAGGTAACTCAAGCCAGCCTTGCCGAAAAGATGGAAGAAGCTTGAGTGATTTTTTTTTCCCAACCGCCACATAATCGCACCCCGAATGCTTCCCCTACAGCCTACATATTTTGCTCCTGTTGTCAAATATTTCTACTGATACCAAGTTGCATTCATACGTAGTACATTAGACCTCTTGCAAAAGTGCTGATTCTGTATTTGTAACCACAGATGAACACAGATGAACACAGATGAACACAGATGGATTGGATAGTGTTGATCGAATGCGTGCAAGAGGTCTGTTCATTTTCTGGGCGTCGGGAGCGTCTGTCGTAACTACTATGTTTGAACGCAACTGCGTATGAACCGGCGTTCTAGAGGCAGTTTGTGGGAGAATTGGAAGGCTCAACCCGCCGCCGGAGAACGTCCAGCAGAGTGGTAAAGGTCTTTGGGGGCGGGGCAGTTACCTCGATGCATTCCTCAGATACGGGATGTTGCAATGTGAGTCGCCACGCATGCAGTGCTTGACCGGGTAGATTAACGCCTACAGAGCGACCTGCGCTGTAAACTGGGTCACCAACAATGGGATGTCCGATGTGGGTGCTGTGGACGCGAATCTGATGGGTGCGACCCGTTTCTAGTTGGAAGTGCATGAGGGTATAGTTGCCTAGTCGTTCTCGGACTTGCCAGTGGGTCACTGCTAGGCGTCCCCCTTTTTCCACTGGCACTACAGCCATTTTTTTTCGGTCTACCAGATGACGCCCGATAGGTTGGTCAATCGTACCACTTTCAGCCGATGGGGCACCGTAGACGACGCCCAGGTATTCGCGTCGGGCGGTTTTTGCTTTGAGTTGGGCTTGCAGGTGTTGATGAGCGTGGTCTGTTTTGGCGATCGCGATCGCGCCTGTTGTATCCTTATCTAATCGATGGACAATGCCAGGACGTTGAACGCCACCAATCCCAGCGAGATTCTGGCAGTGAGCGAGGAGGGCGTTGACGAGGGTGCCGCTTTCATGACCTGCTGCTGGATGGACGACTAAGCCAGCAGGTTTGTTGATGATGATTAGGGAGTCGTCTTCGTAAAGGATGTCAAGGGGGATGGCTTCGGGTTGCAAATCCAGGGGTTTGGCTTCGGGTATGGAGAGGGAAATGCGATCGCCCAGTTGCACGCTTACTTTTTTGGACGTGCAGAGTTTGCCATTCACCTGCACTAGCCCTTGCTCAATCAGCTGTTGGATACGCGATCGAGATAAGTCGGCTAATTCTTGGGTAAGATAGCGGTCAATACGCTCTCCCTTTTCTTCAACTTGCAAATTAATTTCTGTCACAATTGCTCTGGGTCAATTCCCCGTTCTCGAAGTAAATTGCGGAGGGCTTGTAGTTGTGCTTCAGCTTGTTCTGCTCTAGCTTCAGCTTGCTCTGCCCGTTGTCGCTCTTGCTCTGTAGCTTGTGCCAGTTCCAAATAAGTGAGAAACCGCTGACCATCAGGGCGATAAATCTGAAGTTCTGACTCAGACAACTCGAACCGTACCCCTAGTGTAGGACTTACCCAACCCGCCATTTGGTCAATCACTTCTAATCGCGATTCACGACGCTGCCATCCTGTTAAATCCACTAGATCGGGCTTATACAGATAGTATTCTTCCACACCGTAGCGATCATAAAACTCAAATTTCTTCGCCATCGGAGAGAGACGGTTCCCCGGAGACCAAATTTCAAACACCACCTGCGGGGGAATGTTGTCTTCGAGCCATTGTTGATAGGAGCCTCGATATCCTTTCGGTCTACCAAAGGCCACCATCACGTCTGGTGCTTGGCGAAGGACGTTATTTCCTTTAACCGGATACCATAGCAGGTCACCTGCAACAAATACGTTAGGGTCGTTAGCAAACAACAGTTCTAAGTTTTCTTTAATCCATACAATCAACTCAAACTCTTGGGTGTTGTCTGCAATTGGCTGTCCGTCGCTGTCGGGGTAGATGATGTCTTCTTGGGCGGGAGATTCGAGCGGCGCGACCATTGCTGTAATTCTAAATCGTACACTTTTAAAGGTATTTTATAAATTCTTCAACAGAAATTCCTGCTTGGTTTAGGATGCTTTTGAGCGTACCAATAGCTATATCTTTCCGATGTAAAGGAACAACGCAACCGACTTCAATTACTTCTTGGTCGCTCTCTTCATCTACAGGCAATTGTTTTTTTAAAATGACGTGACTTCCCCGCTGACGTACCTTAACAAACCCCATGCGTTCTAAAACCCGAATTACCTCCGCAGCAGGCACCCTTGGCAGTTTAGGCACTTATCACCTCAAATGTGGTTATTAATCGAGGAGACGTTTCAGGCAGGGGGAATTCTTCTAAATAGAGTTCGGTTGCTTCTTTCAGGTTAGCGATCGCTTCTTCAATTGTCTCACCTTGGCTAGCCGTACCCACCTCTGGACATTCAGCCACATATACATCTTCTTCCCAATATAAAACTGCAGTAAAAGTACGGGATATTGCTTGTGAACCTGATGAACCAAACTGAATCTGTCTACTCTCATTTCCTGGAGTTTGGGCTTGCTGTGCTTGTGAAAGGTTTTTAGCTTCTTCAACAGGATTGTTGGCTCTTAGAATTTGTAGGATTTTATCAACTGGCTCGACTGGCGCTGAGATATTACTGTTAGGCGGACTTCCTGCCAGTTTGTTGCGCTCCTGTGTATCATACTGCTCACCTAATGCATCGTAAGCAGCTTCAAAAAGGTCATACAGTGGTTTATGCTTACTGGCGATAGTTGGTAGGCGACCCACAACATCAGTTTGGCGATTGGCTAAAGCCTCACCAACTTGGTTAATCTCTTCTTGGAGTTCCGCAGACAGAGCTGAAGCAGAATCTAGTTGAGTCAGTGCTTGCGAAAAAGCTTCTAGCATCAGGGCTTGAATTGGACTGAGGTCGAGCTTGTTGGATGTCATGGCTTAGACTTTACCCGTAACTGTAAAACCAGCCCAATAGTACGGGTGTGCATAGGAAGGTTGGTCTGGATTAATCGTAGCTGAGTTCTTTTGCCTTTGCAGTCCCCTTACTTGACGTTTTAGGTCAAACACGATGTCCTGGTTCTTGCCCTCAACCTCAAATTTAGCTATGAGGACTTGATACCACTGAATGAGTTCAGAATTAGTGACCGTCCGAAGCCACTTTTGCGCTTCTTTCAAAGCAAAGGGCGGAGTCATATCGGCTTGGAGACACTGATAAAAGCGCACCATGAGCAGAGCGGTTGAGCGTTGATCTACTGCCCAAAGGGTGCTGACGACATAGGCGGCTCCTTTTGCTAGAAAGCCGCTGATTAAACCGACAAATTCATCAATCAAGCCTTGTTTGCTGGTTAGACCTGTTTCGCAAGCGGAGAGGCAGATGAGGTGATAGCGGCTGAAATCTAACTGAAAGATATCGCGCAGAGTTAGCTCGTCTTCATCTGCCAAGAGCAGTGATGAATCTAAGGGCTGATTGATGTCATGCTGCCCGTGTCCGGTGAAGTGAAATACGCCTAGCTGCTCGTCGGTTTGCATAGTGGTCATCACTTGAATTCTGGTGGCTTTTTCTCCCTTAAGGGGAATGGTAGAGTCTGGATATAGCAGGGAGACAGCAGCAGACTCAACGGTAGCGAAGGGCAGGTCTTGTTGGGGATTTTCCACGTTCAGCAACCGTTGTCCGGGATTGGCTTTAGGTTGTTGCAAGTCAAGACCGATTTGGGCACTGGTGTAGATAAGTAATGGTGAAATCTTCGGGGAACAGATCATGGAGGGGCAGCAAGTGCAAGTCACGGTGGGGAATCAGAATCAGGTGGCGAATACCGGATAGATGGGGCAGGATTCCGGGAATGTCGAGGATAGTTTTGAGTTCCTCCAGTGCTGCGGTCATCTCCTTTCGCCAAGGATGGTCTTTTGGGGCTGGCTTTTTATCTTCTGTGGTAGATAGTTTTTCTTCAGTACCTTTCTCTTTGCCAGCGCGGTAATCTTGATAATTCTCTTTCCACGCTTCCACCCAGTTTTCAAAATCGCGGAGTTGACGGGCAGCAGCGGGATAAGTGGCATCATCCACTGTTGCTGGGGCAGTGTGAACCTGCAGAGGTTGGTTATGTCTGAGAATAAACGTGGTAATAGCAGCAGGGCTGACGTGCCAGTAAATTGCAGCAGTGTGAGGGTTCAGTAGCTGTTGAATGGTTCTATATTTAGGGCTGTCAGGGTTGGCTTTGATGTAGCGATTGTCACGCAGCCAGCGCAAGCAAAGATTCTTGCGAGCCTCTGCTAACTCTAGGGCTTTTTGGAAATTTTCCAACTGAATCCAGATATCAACCCGCAATTGATAAAACCTAGTCCGTACCAAGCCTCGTAGTAGTCAGGTTGAATTGTCAAAGCTTGGTTGTAGCTGCTAATAGCCTCTTCATAGCAACCTATATCACTCAACGCATCGCCGCGACAGCCCCAGGCTTGGTAATAGTCGGATTGAATTTGCGAGGCTTTTTCCCAGCAAGTGATCGCCTCTTCACATTGACCTAAATGATACAGTTCCGTGCCTTGGTTAAACCAAGCATCATAGTCGTCGTCTTGAATAGCCATAGATGAGACATCGGGAGTAATTCTGGTTAGAAATTTCTACTTTAGCGCTATCGTGATTAATTCAAATTCAGCGATCGCTATAGTGGTATCGAGCCTGAAGAAAATCAATTCGGTCATCACTAACCATATAAACAATACGGTCTGCATCAGTTAAACGGCGCGACCAAATATTTGCACCCTGATACTTCAATCGTTCTGGCTTTCCCGTTCCGGTGAAGGGATTGCGCTTTATCTCCTCAACTAGAGATAAGAGACGGAGTGCAATTTTTCTATTTGTATCTACCCAGAAAGTTAAGTCTTCCAAAAATTGAGAGTCGAATACAATGTCACGTTCTGTTTTCTCCTCTTGAGACGATTCAGACTGAGAAACTTTTTTGGTTTCTGAATTCTCTGAGTTAGTCTTTTTACGCTTCTTCGCCAAGCCCAAACTCCTGACGCAAATCATCTATAGTTTGAGGCTTAAAAGTTCGCGCCTTGGCACGTTCTATCGCCGCTAGGAGACGCGCTGCATTCTCTGGTGACTGGAACAGATAGACTGTTTCCATAAGGCTATCAAGCTCCGCAGTAGGAATTACGGAAACGCTCTCAGAACCTTCACGAGTAACAACGATAGCTTGGCGCGTAGAAATTGCATCTTCGTAAATTTTGTCAAAGTTGCTGCAAGCTTCAGTGTAAGTTATCCCACTTGGCATTTGCTGATACTCGGATGCCTGCCTTTTCGCTTCTTCAACAGGATTGTTAGCTCTTATAATTTGTAGAATCCTATCAAGTTCTGACAGAGACTGTGCTGGCAGGGGGTTGCGTTTGTTGTGTTCCTGTGTATGATACTGCTCATCTAACGCATCGTAAGCTGCTTCATAGAGGTCGTACAGGGATTTATGTTTCCTGGCGATATTTTGCAGGCGAACCACGGCATCAACTTGGTGATTGGCTAAAGCCTCGCCAACTTGATTAATCTCTTCTCGGAGTTCCGCAGGTAGGATTGAAGCAGAATCTAATTGAGCTAGTGCTTCTGAGAAAGCTTCTAGCGTCAGCGCTTGGATCGGATCGAGGTCTAGCTTGTCAGATGTCATGGCTTAGACTTTACCCGTAACTGTAAAACCAGCCCAATAGTACGGGTGTGCATAGAGAGGCTGGGTTGGATTGATCATAGCTGAGTTCTTTTGCACTCTCTTGACTTGTCTGTTTAGGGGCTGATTGATGTCATGCTGCCGACGAGCTTGGCATCGGGTATGGTAGGGGAGATGCGATCTCCTGGTTGCACGGTTGTCTTTTTCGAGGAACAGACTTTGCCATTTACCTGCACTAGCCCTTGTTCAATCAGCTGTTGGATGCGGGAAGCGGGAACGGGAAAGACCAATTTCTCTTGATGATGCCACACATCAGATCCCCCCTTCCCCCGATCTATATGTAGTGCAGTAAGGTAAAGATGTATCTTGGGGAGACACAGCGATCGCTCTCGATTATGACCATTCGTATGGATGAGGGTTGCAATGATAAACTTTTCTTTAGAAAAAATTTGTCGCCATTGGCTTCAAATCCATATCCTATTATGAGCCTGGGGAAAATTTCCCTAGGTTAAAGTTAAACTTATTAATCATGAATTCATAATGGATTTATTACCTGGAACTAACTCAAAAAAAATATATAGCCTGCTAAGCATTGGTCAACGAGGCGTAGGCAAGACAGTTTTTCTGGCGGGCAGTTACGCAGAATTACATCCCGATAATCAGAACAACAATCCTCAGCAGTTGTGGTTCGATTGCCAGGACAGTGACACGCAAAAAACCCTAGAGAACGTCCTCAGCTATGTGGCTCGAAGTGGTGAGTACCCACCTGCCACGATGAAACTCACGAACTTTGAATTGAGCCTGAAACAGAACAGTCTGGGAAAAACCCAAACCCTGTGCAATCTTCGCTGGTGGGACACGCCTGGAGAGTCCTGTAAGCTTTACAATCCTGCCTTTCAACTGATGGTGTTGCAGTCGGATGGGTGCTGTGTGTTTATCGATGCTCATGGGGTGGTATCGAACCCCAACACTGACGGCCTTGAGGAGATCATCCAAGCCGTGAAGTCAATTGCTGAACTGGTTTACCAGAATGGTTTAAAGCATCCTTTTGCACTAATCCTTACCAAATGCGATCTACTCGCATCCGATTCCCAGATTGTGCAGCTTCTGGATGAGCGTCTTCAACCTCTCACCAGCTTCCTTGATGAGATGAAAGTTAACTATAAAAAATTCTACTCAGAGATACCTATTGTTTCTTCCCCAGAAGGCAATTCAACGATAAAGCCCACACAAGCATCTGTCCCGGTTCTCTGGCTAGTCTCTGAGTTGACGAAAGCGAACAAGTCTGCTTCGACTGAAAATATATCCAGCTCTGAAAATATATCCAGCTCTGAAAATTCATCCAGCTCTGCTACTCAAAAGACACCCAGTGTAAATTTACGCCCAGTTACTAGGAAGTATATCTTGTTACTGACTCTAGTCTTGGTTATTGGTTCGCTAGGGGTGTTCATCACCTTTTTCGTAAAAAATGCGGGAGTCAAGTCTGACCAACAGCTTAATGAGCCAAAGCCGACGCAGCAAAACTAGTGCGGTATGGCAGAAACAATCTATCAAATGTAAGTAGGGAACTCCGGAGCAGGGGAGTAATCGTTTATCCTACTCCTCGGAAAAGCGAAGGAACTTCTGCTCCGGCTGCACCACCTCCCTTAAAACAGCTGAATAATATTACTAATCATGCCTTTGCTTCTTGGTCAACTCGTCTACAGCAGCTTTCCTCGGGTAGGATTTATGTGCCTTGCTAGTGCCGAGATTCCCACGAAGATTCGGCAGGCTTTCATGGAACAAGTGGTTTATCAGTACTGGGATTCCTATAATCCCCCCAATGCTGGATATCGAGCTGCTTATCTACATCAGTTAACCCCACAGGATAGCCTGTTTGGCTGGCTGTATAACGATGAAATGGATGACTTGGGCCGTTCGCACGTACCCTACTTCGTCTGTCACTACTTAGAAGGTTCACTACAGACCGTCCAACTCGAAAATATCTTGACTTGCCTGCATACCGGACCTGTAGCGCTAATAGATAGGCAAACCCCTCCAACTAGTTTGGAAACCCTTGTTATCCCAGACTTGTGCAGTTACCAGCCTGCCCGTATCGGGGTAGCAATTCCCTCAGGTGTCCGCGAGCAAAGCCACATTGCACTAGAGCAGAGGAAGTTGCTCAGCCTATATGTTCCTGCCGATGAACAGGATATGGTTACTGAACTCAATGAGCAGAGCAACGTTCTCACTGGCAAAACCTTAAAAGGTCAGCAGCCAGTTGTGGAACTTAGTGAGGTTAAACAGCAAGCTATGACTACTGGCAAAATTCAGGAAATATTAAAAGAATTAGCGTCTAAACCGATAGGTATTCAGAGTGCTGTGCTGGTTTCCTTAGAAGGACAGCCTATCACCGTACCGATTGGCATGGATGAAAATAGGGTTTTAATTCTGGCTGGAACCATGCTCTATTTGGCTAGAAGTATTCATGAGGAATTAAATTGGAGCGAGATTGAAAATATTTCTGTTCGAGGACAAGAAGGTCATATCATTCTTAGTAGCTGTAGTCCTGAGGTTTTCCTGTTGGTTAAAGCTGGTAAGGCTCTGGCAGGTCTTCTGGAAGGAGAAATCAATCGCACAGTGAAAAAGCTTCAGGCTGAATTAAACATAACTCAAACGAATGAAATGAAGATGACTGAGATTTCTGAACGGGATGTCAATAGTACTCCTGAAATCAACCCTGAAGTATCTTTTGACGGCGATAACGAAATCAGATATAGGGGTCGTAGGCTTGGTTCGTAAACTGTATATCATTGGTAGAACCTTTACCCAGTAGGGGTTTCCCTTCCCATTACCGATTACCGATTACCCATTACCGATTACCCATTACCCATTACCGATTACCCATTACCGATTACCCATTACCGATTACCAATTACCCATTACCAATTACCCATTACCGATTACCCATTACCGATTACCCATTACCGATTACCGATTACCGATTACCAGCCAAGAGCGAGTGTGTTTCATTAGATGCACAGGCAGCTTACTCTTTCGGCAAGGTGCGGTTAGCTTCTGGGGTATACTCCTGTTTGAAGAGGAAAC
>CBDTXL010000182.1:0-8891 GCA_965364435.1 uncultured bacterium | reverse complement strand
ATGAAAACTTTGAGTTCCCTGAGGAAGTTCTCCCTCGCGGTAACGCTCTGTAAAATTAAGCTGACCTTGAATTAAGATTAGCGTTTCAGAAACTTTCTACCCCAACCTCAAGGTCGGGGTATTTTTTTGAGTAGCAATCAACAACTTTTGCTGTGTGCTATCTTTAGGGAGGGGTGGTGAACACCTTGTAAATTACGGCAAACAAAGCCGTATAGGTTTTCTAGGAGGTGATGCCCATGACAGATAGTAGTAAAATCATGGGTCATCTGGTTGGAGTTAGCCGGCTGTGCGCCGGGGCTGTTCTCTAGCAGTCAGCTCGGTTCTCTTCGGAGAATCTCGGTAGTTGATCTGCTGGGCTGGCTCGGAGATTCCTCCCGGCAGCCTGGTTTCAATCAGAAGACCCGCTAGACCGCTCTCACATTAAGTGTGATGGATTAAACCAAAGCACTTCCCGTGGGAGCGGATAGTTTTTTAGGGGCTTTTTTGGAAGGATATAGCTTGAAAATAGGGTCTAGGGACTAGGGCAGAGAGATTTTCATTTTTCCTGGGTTTGCGCGATCAACTAGGCTAGCGCCTCGCTTCGCTAACGCTGGTGCTCTCATGCAATCGCACATGCGGTCTGTTTTGTTGAGTAGTAAGCTAGTTGTTACTCAGACAACTCATGATGCTGATGGCTTAACTTCAAAGGACTTTGACCAAGCGCCAGTCATTTCTAAGTTGGGTTAAAATAATTGCATAACTAAGCAACGCTAAGGCTCAATCCCCTAAAAAGTGATTATCTAAACTGTAATGCCTAGTGAGTCTTGGCAAGAGCCGATTCATACACCGGCAAAACTGAAGAATAAAGTCTGTATAGCATCAGCTGCTACACAGACGATGTACCATAGTTCAAGAAGGACGATACAACTCTTTCTGCAAAGGTGTGAGGATAAGAGAAGATGTCTAAATTACTGTGGAAATCTCTGCTTGTTAGCCCAGCTGTTCTGGGTGCAACCCTACTAGTTTCTGTGGGTGCGGTACGTGCAGCAGATGGCTCAAGCTTGAGCGCCTCTAAAAGCAAAGCAGTTACAGAAGCAGCCCAGCCTAAAACTGCCGAGGCTCAAACTCCAGAATTACAACAGTCGATTGCGAAGGACGCTACAGTGTCGCCATTGGCGATCGCAGCGGCACCAATTGCCCCAGTAGCCAAAGATACACCAGTGGTTTCAACAGCCGCTCCAGAAGCTCCAATGGAGCCAACGGTTGCTGAAGTTAAAGTACCGGCTGAAGTTGCTGTAACCCCTAGTCAGCTAACCCCAGCTATTCCTGTAGCTGAATCATCAGCTTCAACTGCTGTGACACCAGCGGCAGCTCCCCAAGTCGCCCAAGTTACTCCAGCCGCCCCGGCTGAGACTAATGTATTAGATCAAATTAACCGCTACAGCAGCGAAGGTAACGGCAACACCCAAGGCCAGGTTACCAACGTTACCCAGCTCAGGGACGTTTCCCCCGGAGACTGGGCGTATGAAGCCCTGCGATCGCTTGTTGAACGCTACGGCTGTATCGCCGGTTACCCAGATGGAACATTTCGCGGTAACCGGGCACTGAGTCGCTTTGAATTTGCTGCTGGTTTGAATGCCTGTTTAAACCAGATTGAGCGGCTTATTGGCGATCGGGGCGACTTGGTTACCAGAAGGGACTTAGAAGCTCTACAACGCCTGGTTGACGAATTTAGAACAGAACTTACCACTCTGGGTTCACGGGTAGACAACCTCGAAGGTCGTGTCGCTACGCTGGAGGACAATCAGTTCTCCACCACAACCAAGTTAGCTGGCGAAGCGATTTTTGCGCTCACTGACGAGTTTAACCAGAACGTTTCAAACAACTCTGTCTTTCAAGACCGGGTGCGTTTGACCCTCAACACCAGCTTCACAGGGCGAGACCGCTTGGTGACTCGTCTCGCCGCGGGTAATGCGCTTCGCTTCACCCAAAGCGGACAAGACCCACTTACAGGGGCAGTCGGAACCGCTCCCTTAAGCGAAGGGCAACAAACCTTTAACATCGGTTCCACGGGCAACAACGACGTTGTTGTAGACTGGTTGGCGTACTACGGCAACTTTGGCAGCTCGAAAATTTACCTTGCCGCCACAGGAGGGATTCATAGCGACTACGCTCCCACCCTCAACCCTTACTTCGAGGACTATGACGGCGGGAATGGTGCCCTTTCCACCTTTGCTTCTGAAAACCCCATCTATCGCATCGGTGGCGGTGCTGGTGGAGCGATCAGTCTTGGGGTTGGTCCGCTACGGAGTATCTTGGGACCTAGTACACTGACATTAGGTTACCTGGCGGGAGCCTCAAATGGTCCTGGGGGTGGGTTTGGTGCCAATAATCCTCGTGAGAAGGCAGGTATAGCTGATGGGGACTATGCCGCCCTCGGACAGCTGAATTTCAATCTCGGCGACCGGATCGGCATTGGTGCGACCTATGTCCACGGCTACCACAACACTGGTACAGATATCTTCGACATTGGTAACGGAGCTGATGGTCGTGTGGTTGGTAGCACTTTAGCCAATCGCCCATCTTTACTACTTGGAGCTGGCAACGATGTTCCTGTTGTAACTAACTCCTACGGAGGACAACTGGCTTTCCGCCTGAGTGACAACATTTCAATTAGCGGCTTTGCGACTTACACGAACGCGATCCTGATTGGTCGAGGCAATGCTGATATTTGGACATACGGAGCTGGGGTAGCCTTCCCCGACTTGGGAAAGAGAGGTAACGTTTTGGGCCTGTTTGCGGGTGTAGAACCGACTTTAAGAGGTGCGTCTTCTGGGGTTCGTGGTGGTCAAAGCTTTTCTCGTGATAACTCTTATCACTTTGAAGGCTTCTACAAGTACCAGCTAAGCGATAATATCTCGGTTACTCCGGGTATCATCTGGCTTACCGCTCCAGGTCAGAACAGTGACAACGACGATGCCGTAATTGGTACGCTCAGAACGACTTTCACGTTCTAGAGTAATTACCAGGTTCGCCAGAAGTCCAAGATTATAAACGACAATCCAATTTTAAAGCCTCGCTGCTGGCGGGGCTTTTTCATTTCCTTTTCTGATCCCCAAACCGCCAATCACCGGCGATGAACCGGAGTATACTGGGAAAGATAGCCCTTCACCCTGGATCTCACCTGTGGAACTTTCCTGTAAGACGGAATATGCGCTTCTGGCTCTGTTAGAGCTAACTGGTTATTACAAGGAAGGGGAGCCTCTGCAAATTCGGCAGATTGCGGCTGAGCAAAATATCCCTGACCGATATCTAGAACAACTGCTGGCGACGTTGAGGCGCTGCGGTCTGGTGCGTAGCCAGCGGGGAGCAAAAGGAGGTTATATCCTAGGGCGGGAACCCTGGAAAATCACCCTTCTAGACGTTATCAGCTGCCTGGAAGGCTCAGACTCACAACCGTCTAAAGGTGATACTACATCCAAAACAGTGGAAGGCGCTGTAGTTTCGGAAATTTGGCAGGAAGTCCATGCTCGCGCCAACGAGGTTTTGCGCGGATACACGCTTCAGGATTTGTGTGAGAAGCGGGATGCCAGACGGCAGCTAGACATCATGTATTACATTTAGTCCTTCAATTACTCCCTTTTTAAAGTCATGCGGATTGCCCAAAATATTACAGAACTCGTTGGTCGGACGCCTTTAGTAAAGTTAAATCGCATTCCCCAAGCAGAAGGCTGTTTAGCTCGTATTGTTGTGAAACTGGAGGGAATGAACCCCTCTTCTTCCGTTAAAGACCGCATCGGCGTCAACATGATTAATGTGGCAGAGCAGGAGGGGCTGACTACTCCTGGAAAAACGCTTTTGGTGGAACCGACTTCTGGAAACACCGGCATTGCTCTGGCAATGGCAGCGGCAGCTAAGGGCTACCAGCTCATTTTGACGATGCCAGACACGATGAGTACAGAGCGCCGAGCAATGTTGCGAGCTTACGGTGCCCAACTGGAACTGACGCCAGGAATTCAGGGAATGAGCGGTTGTATTCGTCGGGCGCAAGAGATTGTCGAGACGACACCAGATGCCTACATGCTGCAACAGTTTAACAACCTAGCCAACCCGCAAATTCATCGGGAGGCAACTGCCGAAGAAATTTGGGAAGATACCGAAGGACAGGTGGATTTCCTGGTAGCTGGGGTAGGTACTGGTGGCACGATTACTGGGGTTGCCGAAGTACTCAAACAACGGAAACCCACTTTCCAGGCGATCGCTGTCGAACCTTCCAGCAGCCCAGTCCTTTCGGGAGGGCGTCCAGGCCCCCACAAAATTCAGGGGATCGGGGCCGGTTTCATCCCTGAAGTCCTCAAAATTGAGCTAATCGATGAAGTGATTGTCGTTACGGATGAAGATGCGATCGCCTACAGTCGTCGTCTTGCTCGTGAAGAAGGACTACTTTCCGGCATTTCCGCAGGAGCCGCACTTTACGCCGCCATTCAAGTAGCCCAACGTCCCCAAAATGAGGGACGCCTGATTGTCATGGTTCAGCCAAGCTTTGGGGAACGCTACTTAAGCACCCCTCTCTTCCAAGACCCAGAGCCGCGAGTGCCAGCGGTCTTGAGTTAACGCTAGAGTAGTTGAAAAAGTTGAAAGTTGAAGGTTGAAGGTTGAAGGTTGAAGGCTGAATTTTGAAGCCTGCAACCTAAAAAGCAACCTTCAGATGACCTACAAACCATTCAAATGTCAGACTCCAACCACTACGACACCCTGGATGTCAGCCCTAAAGCTACACTGGCAGAGATTAAACAAGCCTACCGGCGTCTAGCCAAACTCTTTCATCCAGATAGCAAGCGCGAAACCGCTGACCCTGAGAAAATTATCCAGGTTAATGCCGCATACGAAGTACTAGCTGACCCTAACCGTCGTCGCTCTTACGACCAACAGCTGCGCTCCCCGCAGTCTCAACCCCATCGCCGGAACCGGCAACAGCGAACGGCTGACGCCCAACAACACTACCAGCGTCATCGGCACGCTGCACAAGATGCCGATGCCCAGCTCAGCGATTGGTTGCAGCAGGTCTATGGACCTGTCAACCGCTTGATTGGTAATATTCTTAATTCTCTAGACGCCCAACTTGATGAACTCTCGGCTGACCCCTTTGATGACGAACTCATGGCACAATTCCAGGCATATCTAGAAGACTGCCGTCACTACCTCAATCAGGCTCAGCTGACATTTCGTTCTCAACCCAATCCCGCCGCTGTTGCTGGTGCTGCCGCAAGCCTCTACTACTGCCTCAATCAGTTGGGGGATGGAATAGAAGAGTTAAATTTTTTCACCCTCAACTACGACGACTACTACCTGCACACTGGTAAAGAACTCTTCAGAATTGCCACCAGTCTGCGCTACGAAGCTCAAGATGCTGTCAAAGACAGGGTTTATTGAAGGTTGAAGGTTAGCAGGTTGCAGGTTGCAGGTTCTGACTTCAAACCTTTAAACCTTCCAACCTTTGACCAAAATTCGTTTATCCTGGAAGCAAGACCAGTTTACGGAACTTTACACTTTACAAATGGAATGCATCATCAATCGCCGCGCTCAGTTCTTTGCGAGTCACCGATACTGGTTGCCAGAACTAAGTGAAGCCGAGAACCTTCAGCAATTTGGTTGCTGCTCCCGGTTCCCTGGACATGGACACAACTACGTCCTGTTCGTCTCCCTTGGCGGTGAGATAGACAAATATGGCATGGTGCAAAACTTGTCTGAAGTCAAACAGGTGATCAAACGGGAAGTCATCAGTCAACTGGACTATGCTTATCTCAATGACGCCTGGTCAGAATTTCAACAAACCTTACCAACTACCGAAAACATCGCACGAGTGATTTGGCAACGGCTTGCCCCTCACTTACCACTCGTACAAATTCAGCTATTTGAACATCCAGAACTTTGGGCTGACTATCAAGGAAACGGCATGGAAGCACATCTCACCATCAGTACTCACTTTAGCGCCGCTCACCGGCTTGCTCATCCCGACCTCAGCTACGAAGAAAACAGCGAGATTTACGGGAAATGCGCTCGTCCAAACGGTCATGGACACAACTACCATATGGAAGTAACAGTCAAGGGTGAAATTGACCCACGCACCGGCATGATTGTTGATCTAGGAGCCTTGAACAAAGTCATCGAAGACTATGTAGTTGAACCGTTTGACCATACTTTCCTCAACAAAGACATTCCCTACTTTGCCCAGGTTGTTCCTACGGCTGAAAATATCGCCATCCATATCCGTGATTTATTGCAACAACCTATCCAAGAATTGGGCGCTCAGCTCTCCAAAATCAAATTGATTGAAAGTCCCAATAACTCCTGTGAAGTCTACTGTCCGCAAGCAGCTTCGTACTCAGCAACGGAACAGGTGAGTGAACCGATTTTGGCATCTGTCTAGACGGACAGCCACTGAGGGAGCAATCATTAGTTATGCTACAGTTTTGAAAGGTTGGGAACAAATCCTCTACAAATGTTAATCTAAGTTTTCCAGGGGGTGTAGCTGTTGGTAGCGTCTCAACACCAGCGACTAACCAAATGGAAGAAAGGTAGGGGAAATTGACTTATAGACATGGGACTGAGAATAGACTCCTTGGCATCTAATGAAGACGACAGCCGGACATCTGAAAATCTTGAGAGGCAATAGGTATGGAAAGCTGGTTGCCGTGCTATGACGACAAACATCAGGTTCCTCTAGTAAGAAAAGAACCCCAAACTGTGGTTCCCCTGTTAGATAACAGTAGCCAGGACAAAGTGCTAGATCAGCTCCTGGCTCGTCATGCAGGTGAAGCAGATCAGCTTTTGGAGCAAGGCTTTAAGCAGCAAAAGAGCCGTCAATTTGAGTCGGCAGTGCAGTTCTTCAAAGAGGCACTGAAAATTTATACACAACGGCAAAATCAGCAGGGAGTAGGAAGATCTCTTGGCGGTTTGGCATTGGCTGTTTATGCTTTGGGAGACTTCCCACAAGCCATTGAGTACGCCTCTAAAAGTCTAGCGATCGCACGAGAAGTTAAAGACCAGCCTCTAGAGGGCCAGGTACTGGGAATTCTGGGAAATTCCTATCGTCACCAGGGCGAATATATCAAAGCGATCGACCAAGGTCAACAAAGCCTGACCATTATGCGGCAACTCCAAGACCAGCCGGGAGAAGTTGCTGCTTTAAACAATCTTGGACTGGCACATAAGGCACAGGGCAATTTGGCAGAGGCAATCGCATACCAAAAGCAGAGCTTGAATGTTGCCCAGACTCTTAGTGATCATCAGGCTGAGGAGCAGATTCTCAGGAATCTCGCTAATTCTTGCTATGCCACAGGCGATTATGCCCAAGCAATCAAGTATTACAAGCGGCGTGTTGCGATCGCACAGGAACTGGGTGATTACCGCCTGCTTGGACAGATTCTCAGAAATCTCAGTAACGCCTGCTATGCCCTGGGAGATTATCCTCAAGCAATTGAGTGTGGTCAAGCTAGACTGTTGACTGCACGGAAACTAGGCGATCGCCGCTCAGAAGAACAAGCACTAGGCAGCTTGGGAGTCGCCTATGAAGCGTTAGAGGATTACGCCCAAGCGATTGAATACTATGAACAACGCTTGAGTGTTGCACGAGCCATCCCTGACCCGAGAGTAGAAAAGCAGGCGCTATGCAGTCTTAGAGTTGCCTGCTACGCTCTAGGAGACTACGCCAAAGTTATGGAGTACCACGAGCAGGGTTTAGCGATGCACAACCCCTAAGAACTACCTCCCTCCTATACACCGGAAGACTGAGACGGCTTCCTGCTTAGGAGAGATTTAAGAAAGTCATTCATCTTGATATTAAAGAAAATTGACAGAGGAATCATGCCCTTTACTTAGTCACTAGAAAACTTTTGGTAATATGGGCAAAAGTTAGTCAGCCTGTAATTTTACCCAGCTGCCTCGCTCAAACGAGAAAATGTCTTACTTAAGGTAACGGTGGAGGAAATATGGAACCCAACTTGCAACAATCTGAATATGGAGAGAGCAGTTCCCCAGAGGCTGTAGCTGCTGAAACCCAAAAGGCGAAAATAGAGGTAACCGTTGACCATCCTGGTGCAATAACGAAACTTCCTCCTCCTAATCCATCAACAGACCAGCCGTGGCAGGAATGGGTGCAACCTGTTACTGACTTCTTGTCAAAACTACCTGATTATGTAGGTGGATTTTTTTCCAGTTACCAACAACCGCTAATCACCTTGACGCTTATTTTGTCAGGCATTATTACCGTTAAGGTAACCTTGGCGGTACTAGATGCCATTAATGATATTCCGCTATTGTCACCAGTTTTTGAACTGGTGGGGATTGGCTACACGGGATGGTTTGTTTACCGCTACCTACTCAAAGTAGAGACACGCAAAGAGCTAGGAGAGGAGTTTAAATCCCTCAAAGGACAAGTCGTAGGCAAAGACTCTGTCGAAGGCTAAGGCTCTTGAAACACTCATCTGGTGTCTCACATTTAGTAGGGGCGGGTTTAACCCTACAATTCAATATCCCACGACAATCTATCTAAACCCGTCCTTCTGGACGGGGGCTTAACTATGGCGGTTCTCAAATGAGTTGAACCCAGTCGTCTCTAGGGGCAAGGCATTTCTTGCCCCTACGTTGAAGGAAATGTGGGTAACGGCAAGACTTTAGCCGTAGGGAGTGTTAAGGCTGTACAACGTACTTAGAAGGAATCGGTTCCACCTTACCCGCTTCCACCAAGGCTTGATAAACAAAAGCAGCAACCTCAGCACGAGTTGCATCCCGATTGGGGTTAAGTAACTTGGGGTTTGGGTAATTAACCACAAGACCAGCTTTCGTAGCTGCACTCACCTGTTGTTTTGCGTAATTGGGAATTTGCTCAGCATCCTGATAAGTCTGTAAAA
>CBDTXL010000181.1:0-8905 GCA_965364435.1 uncultured bacterium | reverse complement strand
TAGAAATCTCTTCCTTATCCACTGAAGGCTCTCGATGTACGGCATGATTATTCATCAGTTTTGCCCGCTGGATACCTCGTCCATGCCCTAAGCATGGGCGGGGAGGAAAGCGGGGCGGGATGTACCGCTTTCCTTGTGTAAAAGTTTGGGTAATCCCTACCGCCTTGGATGTACTAACGACATTCGACGTTTTGCGTTCGCCTTTCGTCCGGGCAGTTACGAACTTGTGCTTTCTACCTGTACGCATAGGGTTTTTTTGTTTGGGCAAGACGCCCCTCCCTTTCGGGGTAATGTGAGCTTCGACAATGTTTAAGGCCAGTACTTCTCCGTTTGGCACTGGCTTAACCCTTAGACCTGTTTCACCATTCGGTTCTAGAGCTTAGGACTAGCTACGCCTCCCAAGGTAGGAACTTTAACTCTTGCCTTAAACGTAGATTCCGAGGAACCTGAGTCTGGTCAACATAGGCAATTTCTGCGACTCGTCCATGCCTAAGCATGGGCGGGGTAGTTGACATTTTGTGTTTTAGTTTCCCTACTATGCATTTTACGATAACTAGCAAGCGAGCGATCCTAGATTAGTTAGCCGTCAAAGGCTGTCTTCGTAACGCCTCCAACGTCATGCCATCTAGAGTGTGCCACCCGTAGTTGTAGCGGAAACATTAAAATACATTAAGTGCTACTGAACTCTCGCTTTGCTGGTTCTTTTTTGTCACCCCCGATAGCTATGACTGACGTTCCTGTCTCTCGCATTCGCAATTTCTCGATCATCGCCCACATTGACCACGGAAAATCCACTTTAGCAGATCGTCTTTTGCAGACTACTGGTACAGTAAATGACCGGGAGATGAAGGAACAGTTCCTGGACAACATGGATTTAGAACGGGAGCGGGGCATTACGATTAAACTGCAAGCGGCTCGGATGAACTATACCGCCAGGGATGGTGAGCAGTATGTTCTTAATCTAATTGACACTCCGGGTCATGTGGATTTCTCCTATGAGGTGTCGCGATCGCTTGTCGCCTGTGAAGGTGCCCTGTTGGTTGTAGATGCGTCCCAGGGCGTTGAAGCTCAGACGCTTGCTAATGTTTACTTAGCACTTGAACATGATCTCGAAATTATCCCCGTCCTGAATAAGATCGACTTGCCCGGAGCCGAACCCGAACGGGTAATCGGTGAAATCGAGGAGATCATTGGTCTCGATTGTAGCGGAGCAATTAAGGCATCCGCAAAGGAAGGGATCGGAATTCATGAAATCTTAGAATCAATAGTGCATCTGGTGCCGCCACCTAAAGATACGGTAAACCAGCCGCTGCGGGCGTTAATCTTCGATAGCTACTACGACGCTTACCGGGGTGTTATTGTTTATTTCCGGGTAGTGGATGGAACTGTCAAAAAAGGCGACAAGGTTCGCTTAATGGCATCAGGCAAAGAGTACGAAATTGATGAACTCGGTGTCCTTTCCCCCACCCAAGTCCAGGTCGATGAACTTCACGCTGGTGAGGTAGGCTACTTGGCAGCGGCAATTAAAGCTGTAGAAGACGCCCGTGTCGGTGATACGATTACCCTGGCAGCGGCACCAGCAACCCACCCCTTGCCGGGTTACACCGAAGCCAAGCCGATGGTGTTCTGCGGTTTGTTCCCGATTGACGCCGACCAGTATGGAGATTTGCGGGATGCTCTGGAGAAGCTTAAGCTGAATGACGCGGCGCTGCACTACGAACCAGAAACCTCTAGTGCGATGGGATTTGGGTTCCGCTGTGGCTTTTTGGGCTTGCTGCACATGGAAATTGTTCAGGAGCGGCTGGAGAGGGAATACAATCTGGATTTGATCACGACAGCGCCTTCTGTGGTTTATCAAGTGACCACTATCAAAGGCGAAGTCTTCGAGATTGATAATCCCAGCACTCTCCCCTCAGCCCAGGAACGGGAAAAAATTGAAGAACCCTATGTCCAGGTAGAGATGATTACTCCAGAAGCCTACGTCGGTACACTCATGGAACTGTGCCAAAGTCGGCGTGGCCTTTTTAAGGACATGAAGTATCTGACCCAAGGTCGGACAACGTTAATCTATGAATTACCACTAGCAGAAGTGGTAACCGACTTTTTTGATCAGTTGAAGTCGCGATCGCGTGGCTATGCTAGCATGGAGTACCATCTCATTGGCTACCGAGAAAACCCCCTCGTCAAGCTGGATGTTCTCATCAATGGCGACGCCGTTGACTCTCTAGCGATGATTGTCCATCGAGACAAAGCCTACTATGTTGGTCGTGCCTTAGTGGAAAAACTTAAGGAACTGATTCCCCGTCATCAATTCAAAATTCCCATCCAAGCTTCCATCGGCAGCCGAGTCATCGCCAGTGAACATATCCCTGCCTTACGCAAAGATGTCCTTGCCAAGTGCTACGGCGGCGACATCAGCCGCAAGAAAAAACTGCTTCAGAAACAGGCGAAGGGGAAAAAGCGAATGAAATCAGTTGGCACCGTTGATGTACCCCAGGAAGCTTTTATGGCTGTGTTACGCCTCGACCCCCAGTAGATTATAAAGTTTCAGCTAAGTTTAGGGAGTTGTTGTTCAATTTTAGTTACAAGTAGCATTTTAAATTGTAGCATAAAAGTAGAGCTGGAAACGAGTAGACAGCTCTACTCGCTTGGTATAACTGTACTGAAAACTATGAGAATCCTGGTTACGGGTGGTGCTGGTTTCATCGGTTCCCATCTTATTGATCGGTTAATGGCAGACGGGCATGAAGTTATCTGTTTAGATAACTTTTTTACGGGACACAAGCGCAACATCCTAAAATGGTTAGACAACCCCTACTTTGAACTGATCCGCCATGACATCACCGAACCAATTCGGTTAGAAGCCGACCAAATTTACCACCTGGCTTGTCCGGCTTCGCCGGTTCACTACCAGTACAATCCCGTCAAGACAATTAAAACCAATGTCATGGGCACCCTAAATATGCTGGGGTTAGCCAAACGGGTGAAGGCGAGATTCTTGTTAGCTTCTACCTCTGAAGTTTACGGAGATCCTGAAGTCCATCCTCAGTCAGAAGATTACAGAGGGAACGTCAATCCAATTGGTCCTCGTAGCTGTTACGACGAAGGAAAGCGAGTTGCAGAAACGCTAGCTTTTGATTACCACTGGCAAAATAATGTAGATATTCGCGTAGCTCGAATTTTTAACACCTACGGCAGTCGAATGCTGGAAAATGACGGTCGAGTGGTCAGCAATTTGGTGGTGCAAACCCTCAAAGGTGAACCCTTAACCGTGTATGGGGATGGTTCACAAACCCGCAGTTTCTGCTATGTTTCTGACTTAGTAGAAGGGCTGATGCGGCTGATGAATGGGGAGCATACAGGACCGATTAACTTGGGGAATCCTGACGAATACACGATCCTGCAACTGGCTCAGGCTGTTCAGAAGATGGTGAATCCTGATGCAGAGATTATCTTTAAACCTTTACCTCAGGATGACCCGCGCCGTCGCCGTCCGGATATCACAAAAGCCAAGACTTTACTGGGTTGGCAACCAACCGTACCCTTACAAGAAGGGTTAAAACTTACAGTAGAGGATTTTCGTAATCGCGTAGCCTCTCCTGAAGAACATCAGTTAGCTTCGATTTAAGCAATCAACATCAACTCAGGGTGCCGAAGACAGAATACTCAATAAAGTACAGGCTTCCCTGACCCATAACTTATATTCAGTGAGGACATACCCCATGCGTGTTTGTGTCATCGGTACCGGATATGTTGGCTTAGTTACCGGTGTTTGCCTAGCCCATATCGGGCATCATGTGATCTGCGTAGACAACAACGAAGAGAAAGTCAAGTTAATGAAATCTGGGCAGTCGCCCATCTATGAGCCAGGGCTGTCAGAGCTGATGCAGGGTGCTAGTCAGTCTGGGCGTCTGGAGTTTACCTCAGATTTAGGTGCTGGTGTGGCTCATGGCGAAATTTTGTTTATTGCCGTGGGAACACCCCCGTTGCCCACGGGTGAAAGTGACACCCGCTACGTCGAAGCAGTTGCCCGTGGAATTGGTGCCCATCTGAATGACGGTTACAAAGTAATCGTCAATAAATCAACCGTGCCCATTGGGTCAGGTGACTGGGTAAGGATGATCGTTCTTGATGGCGTTGCTGAACGCCAGAAATCTCTGGTGACAGCTGGGGGAGTTCCGGAGGAGGAGCGAATAGAACAAATTGCCGCTGAGTTTGATGTGGTGAGTAATCCGGAGTTTCTGCGGGAAGGTTCAGCGGTTTACGACACGTTTAACCCAGATCGGATTGTACTGGGTAGTAATAATCCCAAAGCGATCGCGATGATGCAGGAACTCTACGCTCCTCTCGTAGAGCGCAAATTCGGAGAAGACCAATCACTGCCTCCAGTGCCAGTGGTAGTGACAGATGTCAACTCGGCTGAGATGATTAAATATGCGGCGAATGCCTTTTTGGCAACCAAAATTAGCTTCATTAATGAAGTTGCCAACATCTGCGATCGCGTTGGTGCGGATGTTACCCAAGTTGCCAAAGGAATTGGTTTAGACTCCCGCATTGGTAATAAGTTTTTGCAAGCAGGGATTGGCTGGGGTGGCTCTTGCTTCCCCAAAGATGTCTTAGCCTTGATTCACACGGCTGACGATTATGGTCACGAAGCCCAATTGCTTAAAGCGGCTGTCAGTGTCAACCAACGCCAGCGCTTGATCGCTGTTGAAAAACTCCAGCAAGAACTCAAAATCCTCAAAGGTAAAACTGTTGGACTACTGGGTTTAACGTTCAAGCCAGATACCGATGATCTGCGCGATGCTCCAGCGCTCAATCTGATCGAACAGCTGAACCGACTAGGAACGAAAGTCAAAGCCTACGACCCGATTATTTCCCAAACCGGAATGCGTCATGGTTTAAGTGGCGTCATTGTGGAAACCGATCCAGAGCGGCTGGCAGATGGCTGTGATGCTTTGGTACTGGTTACAGACTGGGAGCAATTCCGGAACCTGGACTATGTCAAGATGGCGAAGCTGATGAACAATCCTGTGATGATTGATGGACGCAACTTTCTTGATCGGGAAGCCATAGAAAGTGCTGGTTTCCGCTTCCTGGGCATTGGTCGATAGAAGAGTTGGAAGCAGGGGTTGAAGGTTAGAAGTAGGGGTTGAAGGTTGGAGGTTAACAGCTTTTTGGTTGTATTCCAAACTTTCAACGTTCTAACCTTCAACTCAAGACCGAAAACAGCCAACCGATTAATGCACCCCCCAAAACCAGCCAAGCGGCATTGATCTGGAAGCGAATTGCCAAAACAGTTGCACTGGTAGCAATTACGGCAGATAGCCAATCAATGGAGAAAGCCCGCGCAGGCTTTATCAGTGTTGTTTGGCTCAGGTTCAGCGTGACAACGCCCATGAGCGCGACAGAGCTAACATTGACAGCATCTAGAAAGGCAGATGCCCATTTTGAGGCACGTAAGCGAGGGACGAGGGGATTGAGGAGGACGACAAAGAGAAAAGAGGGTAGAAAAATCGCAACGGTGGCAACTACTGCTCCTGGAAAGCCTGCAATTAGATAGCCGATAAACGTAGAGGTTGAAAGCACAGGACCAGGGGTGAATTGACCAATTGCGATCGCATCCAGTAGCTGCGCCTTGGTTAACCAACCCTGCTCCCTAACTAGTCCACCTTCCAAAAACGCCACCAGCACATACCCACTGCCGAAGAGGACACTGCCAACCTTGAGGAAAAACCAACCGAGTTGCCATAAAGGCACACTTGCGACAGTTGCCCCAGTTGCTGCTGTAGCCTTCAGGGCTGCGCTGGTGGTCAGCCCAGCTGCCATTATTGCTGCCGTTTCTTCTGGCGGCGGGTTGCCCTTGTCAGATAAGCGCAACCAAATCATTCCTAAGCTACCACCCAGCAACAGAGCGATCACTTCGTTTTGTCCATAAAACACTAACACGGCGACGCCTAGACCGATCATCAGAAGTTTGCGGTTCTTAACCGCCTTCTTTCCCAGACGCCAAACCGCACCTAAAATAACGGCTAGCACTGCTGGCTTAATTCCATAGATTAAAGGCGCAACCTGTGGCAGCGTGCCGAACTCTACATAAATCCACGAAAAAGCCGCTGTAATCAAGACAGCGGGAAGAATAAAGCATACACCAGCGACAATCAGCCCAGGCCATCCTCCATAGGTGTATCCCACATGAATTGCCATTTCTGTGGAATTGGGACCGGGAATCAGGTTAGTGGCACCGATCAAGTCGAGAAAATGCGATCGCGTTAGCCACTGCCGCCGTTTGACAACTTCGTCTTCCATCATGGCGATGTGAGCGGCAGGACCACCAAAACCTATCACACCCAATTTGAAAAAAAGTTTTGCCAGCTCACCCAGCCGATTGAAGTCCTGATGATTCATTTTTGCTTGATTAGTGCCTCTTATCGCCCAAAGGACTAAGACTGCTACCAGACTAGGGCGTGTGGTTTTTGTCCTTTGTTCTAATTTGAAATGAAAAGTATTAAAATGACAAAAAACGCCTTAATAGCGAATTTTCTCTGAATAATGTCTATAAGATTGACTTTTCGTGAATTTCCTAGGATTTAGACAGTTGGCACTAAGGTGTAGAGAGGCTAAGCTATGTTAGTCTCAAAGCATTCCTGAGACTCTCTCGCTTTGGTCTCAAACCAACTGCAAGGGCAAAGCCGTAGCGTTCCTGACGCAACAAAGGCCACAAGCCAAGACCAATAAACTGGTCTTGGGTAGGGTTTGAGTGCCCTTATAAGCGTTCGACCCCAAATAACAGCTTAAATCCCTGATGAAAGTTTTTGATCATCCAGGTCAGTGGGATAGGCAATTAGAAGTGCAATCTCTTCTAGTAGGCAAGGGACAAGCAATCCCAAATATCCGTAAAAATACGGACTATAAAACTTTAAAGTTTTTGTAAAGTCAAGGCATCTACTACCCATAACCTCAGACATCGCTAACAACTCCGTTGATTGAAACTGAGTAAGAAAGAGTTAAGCGATGCTGAAAATTGTGACTCAACTACAGCTGTTGAAATGAACTACTGTACCCTTGTGTTCGATTGCCACTTGGCAAAGTGGCGTAATTACTCGGCGCGGATAGATTGGTTTCTACAATCCCAGTCACCAAAATTACCAATAGCTAGGTAGTTGTGGCAAGTGACCCATGAACTGATAGGCAATTGAGCCTTCAAAAGTTTGGATAAATCAGAGAAATTGCTGCTTCAGCGATATCAGGTGTAGTTAAACCAGTCCCAACTGATGAACACTTACACCTGCTTTCAATGGTGGCTAAGGACGGTAGTTCAACAGTAAACAGTAATTAAACGGAGGTAGTATGAGTCGCCAAATACCAATCCCTTTGCTAAAGTGGCGACAGGGTGCAAGGCAAAGATTTATCAATAAAACAACCTGGGCAATGAAGCCGATGCTCCCTTATTGTCTCCGATTCGCATCCCTGAATCCGCAGCTATTGATTAACCTGTTCGGCGGTGGGTCAATTGCCATTTTTTGGGCGCTGGCAGTAACTGGTATTAAACCCGCTCAGGCAAATCCCCCTAATCAACAGGCAACAAGTTTGGAACAGAGTCAGGTGGCTCAGCCAACTGATGTAGGGAAATCCCGCGAACAGGAGAGTGAATCGTCTGCTTCAAAAACTCTAACAAGCGTGAGCGTTGCGCCTCCAAAGGAGCTAGCAAGGCGAAGTTCCGACTCGCTACCACTTGACGATAGTGCGCCAGCAGCCCAGCTATCCCATACTCCTTCACAGAAGGCTGAACTTCCTGCCGCTAGGAGTCTGTCGGAGAAAGAGAATCAGGAGCCAAAGGGGAGTGGAGAAACAGCCAATCTTAAGGTTAGCGTAGCCCAGCAAAGCCCAGTTTCAAGCCACCTAAAAAACTCTTCCCCCCTTCCCCAACAGACTGCTAGACCTTCCGAAACCACTGCCCAAACGCCAACGGAGAACCCCAAAGATCGGGAATCCTCTCTGTTAGCGTCCGGCAATGAGCAACCCATCCCGGTAGCAACAGAGGCACTACCTCAATCGACTACTACAAAAGCTTCTGCTCCAAGTCTTGAGAAATCAGCAGTTGCAGTTGGAACGGTGGCAAATCCCATCACTGAAGTACAGGCGGTAGGACAACCAGCAGCTGATTTAGTCCAAGCAGCAGTCCCTTCCGTCACGCCGGGGGTGCCTTCTAATCCCTCAAACACAAACTTGGCGCAGCTTCCTTACTTATCACAAACCCTACCTCCAGTGCCGGTTCCAGCCACGCCGATTCCGATGGGTTCTGAAAGCTCCAACACAAAGCTGGGGCAGCTTCCTTACTTACCACAACCCCCAAACTCGGTGCCGGTTCAATCCACCCAGATGCCGGTGGGATTTAATAGCTACAACCCAATGGCGGGGCAGTCCCCTTACTTCTCACCCAACCCAGTACCCATTCCGGTTCAAGCCGCCCAGATGCCGGTGGGGTTTAATGGCTACAACCCAATGGCGGGGCAGTCTCCTTACTTCTCACCCAACCCAGCACCCATGCCAGTTCAAGCAATGGTGCTTCCAGTAGGGTTTAATGGCTACAACCCAATGATGGGGCAGTCCCCTTACTCCCCTCAAACCGTCATCCTAGTGCCGGTTCAATCTACCCAGATGCCGGTGGGTTTTAATGGCTACAACCCAATGATGGGACAATCCCCTTACTCACCTCAAACCGTCATCCTAGTGCCGGTTCAAGCCACCCAGATGCCGGTGGGTTTTAATAGCTACAACCCAATGATGGGGCAATCCCCTTACTTCCTGCAAACAGCGCCAGTTCAACTGGCTCCAAACCCGGTGGGTTTTAATAGCTACAACCCAGGAATGGGGCAGACTCCCTACTTACCACAAACCCCAC
>CBDTXL010000180.1:0-8951 GCA_965364435.1 uncultured bacterium | reverse complement strand
TTTTATCAGTCTACCGAGTCTTGGGCTTTCTTTCCCAGGGCAAACGCATCTTATCCAGCCAGTACCTTGACTTGAAGCTTGTCTCGTTTTTTGTCAAATGGCGGGGGTGATGCGATCTGCGCTTCGCAGCTACGAGCTGAGCGCTCACGCCTCTCGTCAGCGCAACGCTCTCGCCTGCACTGAGATTCCTGCTAGCTTTCTACTTTAGAGACATTTAGCGACATATAGTTGCGCTCTGAGGCGATAAATATGCTAAATTACAACCTGCATACTTTTTGATACACTAGGTAATTGCGCGGATGTGGTGGAATTGGTAGACACGCACGCTTGAGGGGCGTGTGGCGTAAGCCTTGCGAGTTCGAGTCTCGCCATCCGCATTGTTAATCTGCTGTCTGGGTTGTAGGTGATCTTGGAAAAGGGCGTTAGCCTTAACCCAGCGTTGTTGGATTTCTCAACATTGGAGGATTTAATTAACTGCTTAGATCAGCCAGAGCAATCGGCTAAGGGCGCTATCATTAGTTATGTAGAGGTTAAGTTTTGTAAAGAACCTTGACTGTAACTTTGAAACCCATAAACAGCGTCACTGTAGCAACAACCTGGCACGCTCTCGACCCCATCTGGGAGGGGGGAGAAGAAGCCGTTCAGCAAGGATTACCCCATAGTCAGCTAGCACCGGCTTGGCAGATATTGCTTTTGGGAGACGGTTCTCCAACCCGCCACCTGCAACTCCTCACGACTGAGCCTACGGAAGTGGATGTCATTGATATGTCTCTGATTGGGATGAGTGATGATGGGGCACCGAAACTGATCCAAGCCGTACCAGGACCAAGGCTACGACGACAGGTGTGGCTACGCAAAGCTTCTGGTCAGCGACTTGCCTATGCCACTTCCTGGTGGGATGCTAACCATGTAGATGAGTATTTGCAGAATCGGAATATCCCGATTTGGGCAAGTCTTGCCCGCCTTCGGAGTGAGTTATATCGCGATATTCAGGGAATTTATTACGGTCATTCAGCGGCGCTGGAATCGGCGTTTGGGGAGAAAGGCCCCTTCTGGGGTCGCCACTACCTGTTTTGGCATCACGGGCAGCCACTAACGCTAATTTATGAAGTTTTTTCGCCTTATTTGACAAAGTATCTCGGTTCAATGCAGCAGAAGAAAGCCTAGCGAAGCGCTAACCCTTTGTTCGGACTGCACCTTACTAATTCAGAAAAGTAACCTTTTCTCTAGTTTCTCCCACTACTAATAAGTAGAAGTATCGGCAAGTGGTAGTGGCGGTGGCACAGAGAACAGAAGCCGAGTTAGTTGCATTGGCACGCTCTGGTGATAAAAACGCTTTTGGTCAGCTCATTGAACGTTACCAGTCAATGGCGCGAGCGTATTGCTATCGGCATGGTAGCGAATGAGGACGTAGCCCAAGACTTGGTGCAAGAGGCAATGCTGCAAGCTTATCTGTGTCTCGATCGCTTACAGGATGACAAACGCTTCCAGAACTGGCTCTATGGCATTGTGTTGAACGTTTGCCGGAGTCATATTCGCGATCGCTCTTGCGGTCTTTTTCTCCTTAGAAGCCATAGCAGGCGGCTTACACTTCGATGCCATTCCCTTCACAGGAGTGGCTCCCGATCCTCAGAAAATTGCTGAGGAGCAAGAACTTTATAGCTTAGTTCTAGAAGCCGTCAACGCTCTGTCTCCCAAGAACCGGACGGCGACTCTGCTGTTCTACCAAGAACAGTTAAGCCTGCACGAGATTGCAGCGCTTTTGGGTGTCTCCGTAGCTGCTGTCAAGGGTCGCCTGCACAAGTCCAGACTCCAGCTCAGAATAAAGCTTCTACCGCTTTATGTCGAGAGTAGCTCAATAGTGACAATGTAAGGGAAGTGGATGCTCGACCGAGTGATGCGATCGCACTAGCTCTACACATGAACAGTCCAATCTACGTTGCTCAAGAGTTACTAGAACATTATGGAGTGGATATTCCAGCACAGGGCAAAAATCAACTCGGCAAGGGGCTTGACAGCCTGAGGGAAAAGCGAGAGAAGCAAAAGAGGAAACATGAGCAATGGCTGCGTACTGCCCAATCACGTCCTGAAGAAGCTAAAGAGAAGGCGTATCAAGAGCTGAGCGCTTTCTTGTTAAGCAGTGAATAAGCAAAAGACTCGTTGCCCTCAAAACTTGTCAGCTGAGCCTGTCAAAGGTGCGGAATGTGGGTTTAAACATTCCGCAAAGCACTAACCACCTCAGACGGTAACCACTTTTTCTTTTTCCAACATCAGCTTAGAACGCTTGACCAGTTCTGGAACTAGAACGGGGTAGTTGCCAGTGAAACAGGCACTACAGAAGTTATTGGGGTCTTCACCAGTGGCTTGAAGCATTCCCTGCCAGCTGAGATAAGCCAGAGAATCAACACCAATCTGCGCGGCAATTTCTTCTACTGACTTCGTTGCCGCAATCAGCTGATCTTGGCTGTCGGTATCAATGCCATAGAAGCAAGGGTGAGTCACAGGCGGCGAGGAAACTCGCATATGTACCTCAGTAGCACCGGCATCACGCAATGCTTTGACAATTTTGCGGCTGGTAGTGCCTCGGACAATTGAGTCATCTACAATCACGACCCGTTTCCCAGATAAGACATCTTTCAAGGGATTGAGTTTCATGCGGATTCCAGATTCTCGCATGCTTTGGGTGGGTTGGATGAAGGTGCGACCCACATAGCGATTTTTAATTAACCCTTCAGCATAGGGAATACCAGATACCTGGGAAAAGCCAATTGCCGCTGGGACACCGGAGTCGGGTACACCAATGACAATGTCAGCATCAACAGGTGCCTCTTGTACCAGCTGACGCCCCAACCGCAACCGATAGCTATACAGACTTTCATCGTGCATGACGCTATCGGGTCTGGCAAAGTAAATCATCTCAAAAATGCAAAGCTTTCGCTCTGGCTTTGGACTCCAGTGGAAGGACGCCATGCCTTCTTCGGTTATCCAGACCAACTCTCCGGGTTCAACATCCCGCAGGTATTCAGCACCAATAATGTCTAAGCCACAGGTTTCGGAGGCAAGGACATAGCGGTGAGGATTACCGCTTAATGTGCCGATGACGAGAGGGCGGATGCCATTGGGGTCACGGACGCCCATTAAACCCGCAGGTGTACCAATCACTAAACTATAGGCTCCTGTACAGTGACCAAAGGCAGTGATTGCCGCGTCCAACCACTCTTTGCCGCTATCAACTTCTGCCCCGATAGCGATCGCAATCATCTCTGAATCGGTTGTGGTAACAAAGTTACAATCACGCTTCAGCAGATGCTCACGCAGCTCAGTGGTATTCACCAAGTTGCCGTTGTGAGCCAAAGCCAGTGGTCCTAAGCGAGTTTCAACAACAGCTGGCTGGGCATTAGCGACACGGCTAGAGCCGGTGGTAGAGTAACGGGTATGACCAACCGCCATATCCCCTGGCAGCTGGGACAAGATCGCTTCATTAAAAACCTGGGACACCAGGCCCATATTCTTATGTAAATGCACCCTGTCTCCCTCGAACGTCGCAATCCCTGCTGATTCTTGGCCTCGGTGCTGTAGGGCATATAGACCAAAGTAAGTCAATTTTGCAACATCTTCCCTTGGTGCATAGACGCCAAAAACTCCGCATGCTTCCTCTGGCTTGTCGGGTCGCTGTGCAGACCCATCATTAGATTGAGGAGGATACTGGTCAGAGGAAAGGGGTTCGTGAGGGATCATAGTAGCGCTTGCTCCTGATAGCGGCAGTAAGTCAGTGAGACTTTGATCTAAGCGGATAGGCTGGGAAATGTTAACTAAGCTTAACATTCCCTTAACAATACTATCAATGAAAGTACCTGAATGATGATCACTGATAGCACTGCTTCTGGATAATCCGGTTAGTTGTGTACAAACACAATTAATTGCGTCTGTACGCTTTTACAGTTGAGCTAGACTGTCAAACGCCGTTCGAGTGCGTTTGAAAAGCGATCGCTCATATCTGCGATCGTAACCTCGATGATCGGTAGGTTTTCATCTGTAAAAAGTCTGAGTTCAGCATTTTTACTCTTGACAACACCAAGTTTTTGCCAGTGAGCACCGTGACCCTGTGCCTGTCCTCCCAGCTGCTCGTTTAGATAAGATTCCCAATTAGTTTGTTGTTCAGGCTTTACAGAAACCAGAATTCGACTGGCACTCTCACCAAAGAGAACTTCATCCCAGCGGCGTCCCTGTAGAGACGTTACATGCAACGTCTCTACATCTTTCTGGCGCGTCTCTACAACTGTCAGTCCCAGGTTGATTTCGGCACCCAACTGACCAGCAATACAGGATTCAGCAAGAGCAATTACAATTCCTCCCTCAGCACAGTCATGAGCAGAACGCACCCAGCCTTGACCAATGCCTTCCCGCGTCACCGCTTGGACACAACGCTCTAAATCAAAATCCACCACGGGCGGTTTACCAGCAACTAAGCTATGAATAGTCGCAAGGTACTCAGAACCCCCCAAAGAGAGGTGAGGAGTGAAGTCAGTCAGAGGCAGCCCCAGTAGATAAATTAAATCGCCTTCCGCTTGCCAACCTTGACCGCAGACTTGGGTAATATCAGTAATCAACCCCACCATGCCAATGACTGGCGTTGGATAGATAGGCTGGGGCTTGCCAGTGGAGTCAAGCGTTTCGTTGTAGAGAGAGACATTGCCGCCAGTCACAGGCGTTCCCATCTCTCGACAAGCCTCTGCTATACCCTGACAAGCAGACGCCAGTTGCCAGTAACCTATCGGCTTTTCTGGAGAGCCAAAATTGAGATTATCTGTAACAGCAAGAGGTTCTGCACCCACACAGCTGAGGTTACGTGCCGCTTCTGCTACTACAGCCTTAGCTCCTTCATAGGGGTCAAGATAGACGTAACGGGAATTGCAATCCACGGTTGCGGCAACACCACGTTGATGTAGAGACGCGCCCTGTAGAGACGTTGCAGGCAACGTCTCTACAGGGCGAATGCGAACGACAGCGGCATCTGCGCCACCAGGCAGGATAACCGTGTTGTTTTGTACTTGATGGTCGTACTGGCGATAAACCCAGCGTTTGGAAGCAATGGTGGGGGTATCGAGCAGTTGGAGGAGGATGTCATTCCAACTTTTACGGTTGCCTTGGATTTCAATTCCCGCAGCTGTACAGGGAGGTAGAGATTCAGCTGTCCACTCCCAGGCTTTACGGGCATATTCCGGTGGTTCTGCCAGAAGCTCTCGGTGATAAATTGGTGTGTTATCGGCTAATGCAGTTGCGGGGATTTCTGCTGCTACCCCACCCTGGAAGAGAATCCGCACAATTGGCTCCTCGATAACTGTGCCTGCCACTACTGCCTGTAGCCCCCAGCGGTGGAAAATATCGATTAACTCTTGTTCTCGACCCTTGTGAGCAACAAACAGCATCCGCTCTTGGGATTCTGAGAGCAGGTATTCATAAGGCACCATGCCGCTTTCTCGCACTGGGATAAGGTCTAAATCCAGCTCAATCCCCACACCGCCTTTAGCTGCCATCTCCGAAGTGGAACAGGTAATCCCAGCTGCTCCCATATCCTGTGCAGCGACTACAGCACCAGTCTTAAACGCCTCCAGGCAAGCTTCAATCAAAGATTTTTCCAGGAAAGGGTCGCCCACTTGCACAGCGGGACGGTCATCCATTGATTTATCACTCAGTTCCGCACTGGCAAAACTTGCCCCACCCATGCCATCTCTGCCAGTGGTGGAACCGACATAAAGCACCGGATTCCCGATGCCAGATGCTCCAGACTTGACAATTTCCGGGGTTTCCATCAATCCCAGTGCCATGACGTTCACGAGGGGATTGCCGGTGTAGGCGGGGTCAAAGTAGACTTCGCCGCCGACTGTGGGTACACCCACACAATTACCATAGTGACTTATACCTTCAACTACGCCACTGAATAGCCTTCGTGTCCGTGCATCTTCCAGAGAACCGAAGCGCAAGGAGTTCAGGACGGCAATGGGACGCGCACCCATTGTAAATATGTCCCGCAGAATACCTCCCACTCCTGTTGCAGCACCTTGAAACGGCTCTACTGCTGAGGGATGATTGTGAGATTCGATTTTAAAAGCAAGTCTTAACCCGTCTCCTAAGTCTACGACTCCGGCATTTTCGCCCGGACCAACTAAGATGTGATCGCCTTCTGTAGGAAATTGCTTCAGCAGTGGGCGCGAATTCTTGTAGCAACAATGCTCCGACCACATGACGCCGAACATCCCCAACTCAGCCTTATTGGGATGACGCCCTAGCCGCTGGACAATGTCTTCGTATTCTTCAGGCTTGAGACCTTCATCGGCAATTTCTTCCGGGGAAAAGGGAGCAGAGGAGATGGTAGACATGGAACCCTTGGAAAAATGGACAAGCCCAATTTTACTGATTTCTTACCCAACCTCGGAACTGTCGCAGGATCGTCATTACTGCCAAGATTTTACATTCTAGTTTTCCCCTGTGATCAGCCAGTCGGGTGGAACGATCCTCTCCGAGTTCTACCAGCAGGCTTTCAAACAGTGACCAGCTGATGTTTCGCAGTAAGACTCGTGTTCCGCTGGAGTCGATGTGGTGACCATAAGATTATCCTTAAGCTTTTTGATAGGATGTATTGCCAGTCATAGCGCACCCCCAAGGCGAGGCACTAACTGGAACTGGTCATCGAAGCATAACCGACAAGTTCCCTCAAAGGCATTAATAAACCTCTCTAACATATCGGTGTCCTGGCGAAAGACACTCATCCACACCGACCAGAATCCTCTTGTTGTTGCTGTGTCTACAATTTGTTCTCGCATAGATGGCGTATCATTGTTTTTCAGATGTTGTAAAGACCGTTCTGCAATCTCCCAAGCTTTGCGCCGATTGAGCCACCGTCGATCTTTCATGGCAGGATCATTTCCTGGAAGGCGGTCTAAACCAGTTAATTTAAGTGTCTTGACCGCCTGCTGCTGCTCAGCATCCGTCAAGTTTGTGTTGACGCGGACAAGCCCACCAGTAAGGTAAATAAAAGCACGAGCTGTATTATCCCGATCAGGCCAATAATAGTCTGACAACACAAGGTTTTTAGACCCTTTAGTCGAGTTGCAATTAGTACAGGCAAGTAGAAAGTTATTCCAATCCCTTTCAAGGTGCGGGTGCAAGTTTTTAGCCAGCATGTGTTCTACTGCCAAAGAAGCGCCGAGACGTGCTTCACAAAAGGAACAATACTCCCCTAATCTGTTGATTAAATCTCCGCGTGCATCTTGATAGTTACTAAATATCTTAGGCACACCTGCTGCATCTGTAGGACAGGAACCTCGCTCAATCGGTCTCATTTTTCTCTCCGCTACCGATTCCAGCGGCTTCCCGTTCCATTTTCAGAAAAGCTTGATAAGCAGGATCGTCACTATACGGGATTGTTAGCTCATCTAGTCTGGCTTTTAGTTCTTCGATCCGCTCTGGACTAGCATCTTTTGCTTCTTGTAGAACCCGATAGTATTCCTCAGCCGCTTCCATCATTTCAAGATAGCGCTCACTTTTCTGAGGCATTTCGACTCCCATTACATTCTCAGCGATATCTTCGATACTTTTATCGTGATATTCTTCCGCAGGTTGAGGGTCAAGATTGATTAGTTCTCCATCCCGGAGGGACTGCACAATAAATGGTGAATGTGTGGTTGCTACAAATTGAATAGCGGGGAAAGTCGCCCTTAAATCCTCTACTACACGCCGCTGCCACTTTGGATGTAAATGCAAATCAATTTCATCAATTAATACAATACCAGGAGTTTTCTGGGCAGCTTCACTTTTTAGTTGAGGATTTAAAACTGCCGCTCGATACGCAATATCAGCAACCATAGCTAACATATTACGTACACCATCGCTCAGCATCCGAAACGGTAGTGTGCGTCCATCGGTAGATGTAGCTAGAAGTTCATCCTCAAGAATGTCGTAGGTGACACTATGCCAGTCTTCCATGCACTTAGAAATCGCTACTTTGACTGCATCAAGAACCCCAATAGACTCTTTCTTCTGGAGATCTGCAATTTCCATCGTTTTAAACCACCGCAGCATTAGTTTCTGGTTTGATGCTGGATCTAAACAATCTAGATAACCCAGCATCCGTGAATCAGGATTAACAAGTTCAACAGACTTTTCTTTTTTTTGTAACCAAAGACGACCAGTCCCATAGTAGGCGACCAACGGTAACAGCAGATCCGCTCCTTTGCGAACTTTTGCCTGAAGTTGTTTGGAGACTTTTGCGATCTGCGTAGCTTGCTGGCGGGTGGTGCGTCCTCCCAGTTTGTTAAGTTCTCTCGTCCAGCTGATTTCATGTCCATCAACAATACCTTGGCAAGAAACTGACACGGGATATTGTGGTTCAATTGTTGGTGTCTGTCCCTTTTCATATCTCACACGACGCACTTCGTCGTCACGAATGTGACGGGAGTCCACATCATTGAAGGCGAGAAACAGGGCACCCACGCCAACTGCTAGTGCATCGAGTATGGCAGTTTTGCCTGTGCCGTTGTCTCCGATGAGTACTGTAAATTGGTTGGAGAAGTGGAAGGTATTCTCCTCAAAACTCCGAAAATTTCTGACTTCAAGACGATGAATTTTCATGCCCCACTCCTTGCTGATAAGCTGGGTTGCTGGGCTTTGTTGAGACTCAGCTGGCTATTATCATAGATACTATCAGGGGAATATTGGGACTGGGAGGCGATCGCTAATTGGATGCAACTGGGGCGCGATGCTCCTGAGAATCAGCAGAAAAGGCTCTAGATGCCTTGCCCACAATTTTGAAGCGAGGGGCTGGTTTGCTACAATTTGTCGAGACTCATCTGCCTACCATTACCAGTGCCCTGACGGGGAGTTTTCGGATTCTGACGCGATCGCTCTGATTATTGGAAGGGAATCACAATGCTCATTTGATGGTGGGGCGT
>CBDTXL010000179.1:0-8976 GCA_965364435.1 uncultured bacterium | reverse complement strand
GGGAGGGTGGGGAGGGATGGGGGAGATGAAAAATATGGGAGATATGGGGGAGATGGGGGGATGGGGGGATAGGGAGGGTGGGGGGGATGGGGGAGAAGAAGGTGTTAACTTAACTTACTTAATAATCCAACGATGAGAGTTGTTAATTAGATGTACTAAACCGCTTAGAACTTGATTATAAGTAGCGTATAGTTCTCTCCCTTGTTCTAGCTCTAAGTATTGACATTTAACAGCAAACTTTATCCATACCTGTGTTTCAGCCGCTTCAGATTCACAATCATTCAATTTTGCAATAAAAGCCGCTTCGTATCTACGCTTTCTCCAGGCTACCCTTCGGGAACGCTTCGCGAACTGCTAAATTGGCACATACAGACCGAGACGAGCGACGAATCTGATCGGTTAACGAATATCGTTCTTCTACAGGAAACTTTTTAGAAAGCTCAAAGATTTTCATGGCAACATCAAAAGCCATTTGATAAATGGCTAAATCTTCATGACTTTTGACTAATTCTTTCGTCACTTACTGTCCTCCCATATCTCCCCCATCTCCCATATCTTCCTCATCACCCTTTATCTTAGTGCCATTCGGGTAATGGGTAATGGGCAGCAATAGCGCGGCTTTTCCAATTCCCAACCACAAAAGAAAGCTCAGGCAATTACCCGCATGGACTATATTTCTCAATTTTTGCTGATAACGGTCTGTAAATTTTTCAACAATTCATTAGAGGTGTAAGGCTTTGGTAAAAAGGCTTTGACGCTATCACCAATGAGTTCAATCATCTCATGGTTTGACACCAGTCCGCTGACGCCAATAATCTTGACCTGCGGGTTAATCTTTTGCAAAATGCGGATAGTCGTTGGACCATCCATAGAGGGCATCATCATATCAATCAACACAACACTAATTTCTTCCTTATGTTGTGTATACAACGCGACTGCCTCAATCCCATCACTTGCTGTTAAAACTTTGTAGGCATTTGTTTCCAGCGAGGTTTTGGTAATCTCACGAATTGAATCTTCGTCATCAACCACGAGAATCAATTCTCCATGCCCTGTGGGTAATTCCTTGTGAGCTGCTGGTATGCAATCGGTCTCGATTGTCTGCGTTACCGGCAAGTACACCTTAAACTGCGTTCCTTTTCCCACTTCGCTATATACATTCACAAAACCGCCATGACTTTTGATGATGCCAATCACGGTTGAAAGCCCAAGCCCTGTACCTTTGCCCAGCTCTTTTGTTGTGAAAAATGGCTCAAAAATTCTATCTACTATTTTTCTAGGAATCCCTATTCCCGTATCGGATACTGTAATAACAACATAGGAACCCACCTTAGCGTCAAGATTCATGCGGGCATAGTTCTCATCAATCCAGAGATTTTGGGCAGAAATACCCAAGATACCGCCCTCTGGCATTGCATCGCGAGCATTAACGCAGAGGTTCATCAGCACCTGGTGCAGTTGGGTAGCATCGCCAGAGACCGTCCAAAGGTTTTCCGCCGGTATATCAGTGCGGATCACAATGGCTCTGGAAAATGTCTGTTTAGCAATCTGCTCAATTTCTGAGATTAACTGTCCCACCTCCAAGGTTTTGTGCTTACCTTCGAGTCCTCGTGCAAACGAGAGCACTTGTTTTACCAAATCTGCCGCACGTTTAACGTTTGTTTCTAGTATCGAAAGCCACTCCTGGCTCAGCTCATCCTGGAGTTTTATCTCCAATAGTTGAACAGTCATCATAATTGGTGTCAGTGCATTGTTGAGGTCGTGGGCGATACCGCTTGCCAGGGTGCCGAGACTCTCCATGCGCTGGCCCCGGAGAAACTGCGCTTCGAGTTGTTTTTTCTCTGTAATGTCGGTGTTGACAGTAAGGATGGATTTGGGTTGCCCATCTTCATCGCGCACTAGGGTTAAGCGGCTGGCAACGATGATTTCCTTGCCCTCTTTCGTGACTTGATGCAACTCACCTTGCCACTCCGCTTTCTCCGCTAGACTTATCGGGTTGTCTTCGACATCACAAAAGGTGTCCCGATATAAAAGCTTATCGACATTCTTGCCAACTGCTTCTTCTGCCTTCCAGCCATACAGACGTTCAGCCCCTTTGTTCCAAAATAAAATTTGGTTGCTCAAGTCTTGAACGAGAATCGCATCTGTTGTGATATCAAGTAACGCTGCTTGTTCGTGGATTTTCTGTTCTGAGCGCTGCCGTTCTTGGATTTCCTGTTCCAGACGCAGATTTTGCTCTTGGAGTCTCTTGGTCAGGTTCCGGAGACTAAAATGGAGCTTGACACGGGCTAAGACCTCTTCATGCTGAAGCGGCTTGGTGACGTAATCCACCGCACCGAGATTCAAACCTCTGACCTTATCCACCGTCTCGGAAAGCGCGGTCATAAAAATTACGGGGATGTCTTTGGTTAATTCACTGGCTTTCAGGCGGCGGCACGTTTCAAACCCGTCCATTCCCGGCATGATCACATCCAACAAGATCAGGTCGGGTGGGGCATATTCGGCCCGCTCTATCGCACTTATCCCATCTTCAGCAACCAAGACTTTGAATCCGCAGTTGGCTAGAAAATCGAACAGCACCTCTAAATTGGTGGGAGTATCATCGACGATTAAGATGACACCTTTTTCAGTAGAATTAACACTCATTTGTGCCTCTTATTTATAGTGTTTGAGAAACTCCAGGATTTGTTTCCCTTTAAAGCTTTTGGCAAGTTGACGTAGATGGGTGGCAAACGCTACCCATTGCTGATCTAACTCCTCTAGTAGAGCAGCTCTCTCGACAATGCCTCGGAGGTCGCCCCTCATCGCTAGATCAAACAAGACGGCAATTTCCTCATCTGGCGGAGCCACTAGGGAGTTTTGAGTTAAAGAGTTCAAGGTTGAAGGTTCAAGGTTGTAGCCGGAAGGGCTTTCCCTACCCCGTAGCGATTCCCCAAGGGTAGGGTAGGTTTGACTTCTTGCCTCCTCATAAACCCATTCCAGCTCCAAGTAAACCCGTAATTTTTCTAAAAGTTCCGCTTCCCGGACTGGCTTGGGAAGAAAATCATTGCAACCGACCTCCCGACTTTGTTGATGATCTAAATCAAAAACGCTAGCCGAGACGGCAATCACCACCACACCGGCAAGGTCTGGTAACATCCTGAGCCGACGGGTAGTCTCAAAGCCGTCCATCACCGGCATCACCAAGTCCATAAGAATCACATCAGGCTTAAACTCACATGCTTTGTTTAGACCATCCAGACCGTCTGTCGCTTCAAGAACTTCAAACCCTAAAGGCTCCAGCAGATTAAGCAAGACAGAGCGATTTTCCGACTTGTCATCTACCAGCAGAACTTTCCGCGAATGGCCTTTGAAACCAATGATATTGCGTTCATCTAGGTTGGCAACATTCGCCCATTGGGAAACTTCGGGCAAATCCAAATCCAGCCAGAAAACGCTCCCTTTACCTAATGTACTCTTTACCTTTAGTTCTCCGCCCATCATCTGGACTAATTGACGGCTAATTGCCAGTCCCAATCCCGTTCCTTCAGTCTTACGACTATCCTCACCCACCTGCCGGAATGGCAAAAATATTTCTTCTAATTGCTCTGCTGCAATGCCAATGCCAGTATCTTCCACCTGAAACCGGAGTTTTGGAACTAGAGATTGGGAAGAAGACGCCCAGAGTTTTGCTGAAAAATTCTCCGTGTCCCCGCCTCCCCGTGTCCCCGCCTCCCCGTATCCTCCTTCTCCAGTCCCCCTTAAATAGCCTACTTTGAAGGTTACACTCCCTTTCTCTGTAAACTTAACCGCATTGCTCACTAAGTTAATCAAAACTTGCCGCAACCGTTTCTCATCCGCTCGGATGACTGTTGGAAGTGGCGAAAGCGTTGTATAAATCAACGGAATTCCCTTTTGTTCGGCACGGATGCGGCAAATTTCAGCGATGCTCTCAAGAAATTCAGGAAAATGAAACTCTTTCGGGTAAAGTTCCATTTTCCGGGCTTCAATTTTAGAGAGGTCTAAAATATCGTTGATCAGGGTGAGTAGGTGTTCGCCGCACTGATGAATGATTCCAATACCCTTGTGTTGGTGGTCGGTTAAAGTTTTATCTTTTTTAAAGATTTGAGCGTAGCCCAAAATGCCATTGAGGGGGGTACGGAGTTCATGGCTCATGTTAGCTAGGAATTCGCTCTTGGCGTGGTTGGCGGCTTCGGCGGCTTCTTCTGCTCGTTTGCGATCGCTCACCTCTTGTTCCAGACGTAGGTTTTTGGCTTGTAACTGATGCGATCGCTCTTCCACCTTCGCTTCCAGCGTCCGGCTGTACTCCGCTAATTGCTCGTGCGATCGTTTCAGGCTGGCATTGGCTTCTTCCACATCGTGATAGAGACGAGCATTCTCAATTGAGATGGCTGCTTGAGAAGATAATAATTTTAATACTTCCAACCGCGCCGCTGTAAATACTCCAGTGGTTAGATTATTTTCTAGGTAAAGAATGCCTATGAGTTTACCTTGATGGACAATCGGCGTACATAAAAGGGATTTTGGTTTTTGGTTGATGATATAGGTATCTGTCCTAAAGACTTCCTCACGGGTAGCATCGTTTAGTACGACATTCTCCTGAGTTCTGGCTACATAATTAATCACAGATAGCGGTAGCTGCTGGCTGGTTTCCACGGGGAGCGAATGCAGTACGCTTATCTCGTCTTTATCCACACTTCCTGAGGCTTCTATTAGCAGTTGTCCTGCTTTCTCTAAAATTAGAAACCCGGTTTCTGCTCCAGCATTCTCTATCACAATTTGTATCAACGTAGTCAGCAACTTTCCCAGAACAATTTCACCAGAAAGTGCTTGTGAAGCTTTCATGACTGTAGCTAAATCTAGAACGCCAGAACTACTGATACTTGTAGACTTAGTTGTCCGAGTCACATCTATGCCTGTGGTTCTTCGCTTCGGTATCCGGGAGAAAATGTCAGGATATTTTGCTTCTAAATATTTGACTTTGGCGACGGCTCCCCAGCGAACATATCCATAGTATGATTCAGTTAGATAAATGTGAGCAAACTTATCTTTGCCGAGCGAAAAATAAAATTCTGCTGCTCGTTCATTAGCCAGCGCTTCTTCTTGGATATATCCATGCTCCCTTGCGCCTGCGATCGCACGGTCATACAGCTCCATTGCTTCTAAAATTTGCCCCAAAAACCGCGCTTTCTCTGCCTCCACAAGTTCGTACTTATGCTGAAAATTCATCGGAGCATAGTCTGCCCATTTCTGCATCTTTTCTTGGTTATTCATCACTCTATTCAAGATGTATTCTTGTTGTGAGTGTGGCACTGATGGATAGATTGCTAGTTGTGCTAAAGAAGTGTAAAAATGGAACAACGGTACAGCCAACAGCCCTGTTACTCCGTCTAAATATTGTTCCGCTTTGGTAGAATTTTCCGCAGCTTTAATAAATTCACCAAATAGGTAACATAGTATTAATTTATTGAGAAATAAATATTGAATTCCCGTTCTATCATTGGCTTTAATGTGCAGTGGAAAGAATTTCTCTTCGTGGTAAGCTTCACCAATTAAACGGTAAGGACTTTCAGCTAATCCTATTAAGTTTAAAACTGCTTGATGAAATATTTGATGCCAGTTTAAGGCAGTTTTTTGATTTATCTTAGCAAGGATATTACTATAAATATCCATTTCCTTTTTAAGGCTTTTTAGTTCCAATCCGCTCCAATAGGAATATTGACATTTATGAGTTGCTGAATAACCAGCATTTGCTAAATCTCCATTTTCCATTCCGCTAGAGTATGCATCTTCTAAAAGTGATAAAGTTTCTCTTACATGAGATTTCCAATGCATTATAAACGTTGAGACTTTGAATAGTGCCTGACACTTAACATCACGCACATTTAATTGAGCCAACAATTTTAAAGCCAGTTGTCCAAATTTATAACCAGCTTCAATATCTTGTAACAACCCACTTAAAACGATTCCATAATCAGCAAACCCACAAGCTGACAAAGGAGTATTTCCATGTTGAATAGATAAATTGACTTGCTGGCAAGCCATCAGGATAAATAGCGCAGGTGCAGATTGATAGGCAGCAGGAATTAAACTGGCGATAATCCGAAAGGCTGCCAGCTTATTTGCATCTGTCATTGACGGCAGATTAATTAAATCCTCTATTTCTTTTCCGGCTAAACTTGCTGTTGTTTCTTCAATGGCTGACTGGATGTCTAATGGAGTTGGTAATTTCCTGAGTTTCACTCCCAATATTTCCAGAACTTGCAGACCAAGTTCTACCGCTTCGAGTTGTTTTCTTTGCACTTCGCAAGCTTTGATTCTTACTTCATAAACTTTTACTTTGTCCAGCATCGTTTTCGCTCGTTGCAGAACTACCTCAGCTAGTTGCTCCATTTGCTCAAAGTCACCGCTAAGAAATGCTGCTTCCGCTGCTTCTTGATGCAAAATTAATGTCAGTTCATAGTACTTATCCCAGCTAGAAGCTGTCAACAAACTTAAACCCACCTTTAGATAACGGATGGCAGACTCATACGCCGTTGCTGCTTTCGCTTTCTGACCTGCTATGAGATTAAGTTCAGCCAGCTCATATTTTTTCAACTCCAAGGTGAGTAAGTTGATGCCGAAATTCAGTTGATTGACTAAAGTAAAGATATTTTCTTTCTGTTCTTCAATCGTCGTGTTTTGTAGTAGTAATTGACCGATTTTGAGATGGGTTTCTTTTTTGAGCGAGTCTGGGATGAGAGAATAAGCGGCTTGTTGCACGCGGTCATGCAAAAACTTGTAGCCGATTTGTAACGGCTCAACTGGCAAGGTAGTTGAGGTTTCTAAATCAAGCACCAGTGGAATTTTATAAGCCTCAGAGAGAGGGAGAATCAGACCGGCTTGTAGTGCTTCCCACAAATCCTTTGCCGTTTCTGACTGAGATTTCTCGTTGACAATGGCTAAAACGTCTAAAGTAAATTTGTCCCCAATGCAAGCGGCTAACTTTAAGACATTCTGCGTCGTCGGTGGCAGCTTTTGAATCTGGCTGACCATTAACTCTACGACATTATCGGTAATATCAATGTCTTGAAGCTTCTCGATATCCCACTGCCAGCACCCTTCACTGAAATTAAATAAAAACAGGTTTTCTTGGTAGAGGGATTTGAGTAGCTGTCTTAAGAAGAAGGGATTACCCTGAGTTTTATTAAACGCTAACTCAGCCAGCGGCTTTGACTTTTCTGTGTCACTGCGGAGGGTTTCGCTCACTAATTGGTTGACATGAGCAATATCCAAAGGCTGGAGGACAATGTTGTTCACAACCGCACCAGTCTTTTGAATCTCCTCCAAGGTCAATATCAACGGATGAGTCGTACTGACTTCGTTATCTCGATACGCTCCAATTAGTAATAAATATTGACTATCTGACTCACTCATGAGTAGCCCAATCAACTTCAGCGAGGCTGAATCCGCCCACTGTAAGTCGTCCAGGAATAAAACGAGCGGGTGTTCGGGTTTGCAGAACACATGAATGAATTGTTGGAATACTCGATTAAATCGGTTTTGGGATTCAGCTGCTCCCAATTGAGGAACAGCTGACTGAGGACCAACAATCCGTTCGACTTCGGGAATAACATCAATAATCACCTGACCATTGGAGCCAAAGGCGTCTAAAAGTTTGGCTTTCCAAATGGCTATCTTGTTAGCACTTTCAGTTAGCAGCTGCCGCATCAATTCCTGAAATGCTTGAATCAAGGAAGCATAAGGAATATTCCGCTTGAATTGGTCAAACTTACCGGAAATAAAGTAACCCCGTTGGCGCACGATGGGTTTATGCACTTCATTAACTAAGGAGGATTTGCCAATCCCTGAGTAACCACTTACTAGCATCATCTCAGCCCCCTTTCTCCACCCCCCCGCCTTAGGCTCCCCCCCTTGGGAAGGGGAGGTAAGGATGGGTTCCCCTTCCCATGTCCCCGCCTTACTCAGGGGGGGTTGGGAAGACTTGCTGACTCGCTCAAAGGCATCCATCAGGGTGGCGACTTCTTCTTCACGACCATAAAGTTTTTGTGGGATGAGAAATTGGCTATATAAATCTAGCTGACCGACAATGAAGTGGGAAATCTCGCCAGACTCCTCTAGCATCTTCAAACAAGCTTCCAGGTCCGCCTTTAGTCCCAAGGCGCTTTGGTATCGGTCTTCAGCCGTTTTGGCTAATAATTTCATTACAATGTCAGAAACCGCTTGGGGAATCTCTGGATTTAGCTCTCTAGGCGGCACTGGTGTTTTAGCAATATGGCAGTGAACTAATTCCAGAGGGTCGGTAGCTTGAAAGGGCAGCTGTCCCGTCAGCATTTCATAGAAGGTGACGCCTAAGGAGTAAAAATCAGTCCGGTAGTCAATTGAGCGGTTCATCCGCCCGGTTTGCTCCGGTGACATATAGGCAAGCGTACCTACTCCTGCGGAGAACGCTTCGCGAACGAGCAAATTGGGATTGCTGACAGTCTGATTTTCACTGGACAGGCGTGAGGAAATGCTAAAGTCGATTAGTTTAACTTGACCTGTTGTTAGGTTGATTAAAATATTGTGGGGCTTAATATCTTTGTGAATAATATTATTTTGATGCAGAGCGGCGATAGTTGAAGCCAGCTGATTGGTAATTTGAAGAAACTTGCTTAATTCCAAGTTTTGCTCGGTAATAATTTTTTTTAGGGTTTCTCCATCAAAATCTGACAAGATTAGCGCCAGACCGTTTTGATAACTTTCCAAAGCTAGGGGTTTAACAATTCCTTCTAGTTCCAGGGATTGGAGTATTTTATATTCATGTCTTAATCGGGTGAGCTCTTCTATAGTGGGATACTCGGCTTTGAGAGTTTTAATAATCACTGACGTTTGCTCTGGCTCTCTCAAGGCGCGATAAACAAGGGTAGTGCCACCTTCATAAAGAGCTTCGATGAGGTTGTAACCGGCAATAGTGATGCTCATTTTTGTAGGATT
>CBDTXL010000178.1:0-8998 GCA_965364435.1 uncultured bacterium | reverse complement strand
GTAGTTCGTAGCAGTGGGGAGAGCTTTCTGGATACCAGGCTACGAACTCGTCAAAAGTTACTAACTTAGGGATAGTTTGCCTCATGAATCATTCCTTTGGCTCGGTGGATACTATGTAAAGATTTCAGCGATACTTATCACCCTGTCAGCTCCTGGACAATCGCTTCTTGGAAAATAGTTTTCAATTTACTTCAAGTTTAATTCCAACAGAAATATCTGCCGATTAAATTCCCTGCCCAAACATCAATCATCCGTTCTTTCTTGAGTCGTTCTTTTTCTATAGCAATCCTAAATCAGTTGTGAGAGCATCCTAATTTTATCTGTGTTCATCTGTGTGCATCTGTGGTTCACTTTTCTTACGAATCATTTAGGACTGCTATACCACAAGTCGCCTCAATTCCCCCCGGTTTTGGCTTGCGAGTGAGCTGTCACCCCGTCAGTTTCTTGATAAAGGGGGTAGTCATACGAAATCCGGATTAAATACCCCTTTTTTTAACGAACCACTCCAGGCAAGGGAGTTCCCAGAGTAAAGAATAAGAGGAGATAATACTAAATCCGTTGCCACTATACTATTGAGGACATTCCCGACTCATAATTAACTCCCCATTCGGTAGTTGATATATCCCCGTAGGTTCGATAATCAAATCACCCATTTTCCAAGGGCGGCGAGTTGTGCTAGTAAGTTGTTGGGGTGTCGGGGAAGATTGAGAAGCCGAAACGCTTGCGGGCGCGTTACCCCTTGCGACAGAAGTTTCTCCCCCATCCCCTTCATTGGGAATAGACCGCACCGTCCCTGTCTGATAACGCATGACATAAGCATCGCCAGGACGAAAGGGGATACCTCCTGTGCCAGTAATAATGAAGCTACCCCGTTGTTGTTCATAGCGGCGGGCGATGCAACTGTTGGCGATTAGGCTTTCAGTATCTATTTGATTTTCCGATAAGGGAGTAAGGTTGTTCTGGACAGCGCTAGTGTCGGGTAAGGTAATCACTCCTTCTACAGCACCAGAAGCATTGATATCGACTCGGTTATTGTGGTCCAGGGTGTCGGGGTCAGTGCCTTTAGGTGCGGGAGAATAAGCAAAACCGAAGAAAATGGGAGTCTTGAAGGTGATATCACCCCCTCTGCCATCAGCAGCATAAGCGAGGATGTCGCTGTCGGCAAAAGCGATAATCGTGTTAGCGGTCAGGCTAATATTGCCACCACCTCCTGCACCTTTAGCGACATCGGTTCTGATGTCACTGTCACCAAACAGGCGGATGTCAGAAGCGGTGATGGTGATGCCACCTCCAGCAGATTGAGTAGCCGAGGTTTCAATCGACCCATTGTGGGCTGTTAGTTGTCCAGTTTCAACTGTTATATTCCCGGCGGGTGCTGCACCTGTTGATTCGGCAAGTAAACGGGCTTGATTTGTTAAGTTAAACGATTCTGTGGCGTTGATGGTAAGATTACCGCCTACGCCTGCTGGATTTTGGGAAGAGGTGGATGCTGAGATCGTAGCGCCATCAGTAATAGTTAGCTTTTGAGTGTCAAGGGTCAGGTTTCCGGCGGCACCATCACCTGTAGTTTCCACCGAGAGTTGACCATTTCCGCGAATTGTGATATAATCCGGCGCTGTTACTCTTAAGCTTCCCCCCTGACCACTACCAGAAGTGGCGGCGGAGATTTTGGCATTATCTTGAAGGTTAATGGTCAAATTCTGTCCGTTGTTAAAGGGTTGCAGCGTTAATGACCCAGCTGGGGCAACGCCTTGGGTTTCAGCGAGTAAGCCAATTTCTGTGCCTTTGAGGTTGATTTGAGAGGCATTCACATCAATACTGCCCCCAAGTCCTCTGCTGGTGGCAGTAGCACTGGTTGTGATTGAGCCATTGTTGGCGGTTAGCTGTTCGGTGTTAATGGTGACATTCCCAGCTTTGGCTGCACCATTTGATTGGGCAAGTAAACTTGCAAGATTTGTGAGGTTAAAGGATTGTGTGGCGTTGATTGTGAGATTGCCGCCAACTCCAGCAGGATTGGGGGAAGAGGTGGAGGCTGATATAGAGGCGCTATCAGAAATATTGAGCCGTTGGGTGTCAATGGTTAAGTTTCCAGCAGCACCCGCGCCTGTTGTTTCCACGGAAAATTGACCATTACCACGAATGGTTACCGCTTCCGGTGCCGTGACACTTAGGTTTCCGCCTTTACCACTACCGGAAGTGGAAGCCGAGATTTGAGGGTTATCTTCAAGGTTTACCCTTAAAGTTTGCCCGTTGTTATAGGGTTGTAGGATTAATGAGCCTGCGGGTGCTGCGCCTTGGGTTTGGGCAAATAAACCACTGGTGTTACCTGATAAGTTGAATTGAGAAGCATTGACATTGATGTTACCTCCTTGAGCGGAGGTTGTGGCTGTGTTAGCGGCGGTGGCAGAAACTTTGGCTCCTCTGTCAAGGGTGAGAGTCTCTGTTGTGATTTCCACGTCACCTGCGGCACCAGCCCCACTTGTCTCCACAGATACTTGCGCTTGATCTAAAAGGTTCAACTGTGGGGTGTTAATCTTCACGTCTCCTGCCCTACCAGCACCATTTGACTGGGCAAGTAAACTTGCTTGATTTGTGAGGTTAAAGGATTGTGTGGCGTTGATTGTGATATTACCGCCAACTCCAGCAGGATTAGGGGAAGAGGTGGATGCCGAGATAGTCGCACCGTCAGCAATGGTGAGTCGTTGGGTATCAATTCTCAAGTCTCCCGCAGCACCATCACCTGTGGTTTGAACCGCAAGTTGCCCTTGTCCGCGAATCGTAATTGCTTCCGGTGCGGTTACTACCAGGTTTCCGCCTTTACCACTGCCAGAAGTAGAGGCAGATACTTGGGATTGGGGCGCTAAGGTTAAGTTGAGTGTGGATTGCTCCTGATAGGGTTTCAGGATTAATGTGCCAGCAGGGGTTTGTCCTTGAGTTTCGGCAAAGACACCGACAACTCCGGCTAAATGCATATCGGAGGCGTTTAAGCTGATACTACCACCCCCTTCGGTATTGGTGGCGGTATTAGTGGCAGTAGCAGTAATCCGGGCCGTGTCGGAGAGGGTTAAGCTGGGGGTATTAATAATGATGTTTCCCGCTTTGCCACCGTTACTGGTTTCCACAGACAGAACTGGGGAAAAATCTTCCACACCAATGCCGAGATTTACGGCGGTAGGGGCATTAACTGTAATTGTGCCGCTATTGCCTCTACCATTCGTGGAGGCAAAGATTTCTGCTCCTCTGGCAACGGTTAAGGTGGAGGTATCTAGGGTAATGTTTCCAGCGTTTCCAGTTCCTGCGGTTGAGGTGGAAAGTTGGGTTTGTTGGATGTCTAAATTTCTGCTGGTAATCTCAATGTCGCCAGCATTACCCGTGCCTTGGGTTTCTGTGGATAGGGTTCCTTGTCCCTGAATCGTGATAGCGTTAGGAGCATTAATTTCTATATTCCCCCCAGTTCCTTGGTTAGAAGTGGAGGCAGAAATAGAGGTTTCTTGTGCCAGGTTAATATTTAGGTTTTGCCCATTGGGGTGGGATTGAAGGATAATATTTCCGGCGTTGGCAGAACTTGCTGTGGTGGTGGCGATATTAGCTCCGTTTTGCAGAGTTAACTCCGGGGTGGTGAGGGTAATATTTCCGGCAAATCCTTGATTAGTAGTTCCGGCAAATAGCCCGCCGCGTTGAGGTTGGTTTGGGTAGGAATACAAGCCTTGGAAGGTTATGCCACCTCCGGCATTAATATCGATATCTCCTGCCTTTCCGATGTTGCTGGTATTACTGATAATTTGACTATTATTAAACGTGACAAGACCTGGGCTGGTAATCCTAACATTCCCAGCCTTATCGCTACCATTGGTGTCACTTTGAATAGAACTATTGTTGAATGTGAGATTGCCTGAACTGTTGACGGTGACATCGCCCGATTGTCCTTGACCTCCAACTTGCAAGGTTACGATTCTATCAAACAGAAATGAGTCTTTCACTTCCACCCGCCTGCTAGTGAGGATACGGGTATTAGTCACTGATAAATCTCCAAACCCCTTGAACTCAACATCTCCAGCTTGAGCAGAAGACGATAAGGTTAAGATTTCTAGGTTTGTTATCTGGTTTTGAGCTTCTAGGGTAACGTTTCCACCACTTCCTGCTGTTCCTTTCTCAGAGACGGCATAGGAAGCTAAGAGTGAGTTAGAAGAGTCTCCTATAATATCTCCACCTCTAGTGATCAGGGAAATCGCTCCTCCATTTCCAGCATTACCAGAGAGCGAATGTGAGAATGAGTTCAACTCCTCTTTGGTAGTGATATCACCGGAGACAGACGACAGAGTAATCGCACCCCCATTCCCAACATTCCCGAAGCGCCCGTATGAGTACGAGTTCAAAGAATTGTTAGTAGTAATACCACCGGAGACAGACGACAGAGTAATCGCACCCCCATTCCCAGAAAGCGAAGACGAGTTCAAAGAATCGTTGAAATAACCGTTGATAGTGATATTACCAGAGACAGAGGAGAGAGAAATCGCACCTCCATTCCCAGAGAACGAGGACGTTTCATAAAAACCTGCGCCCGAGAACGAGTCCAAAGAAGTGTTGATAGTGATATCACCAGAGACAGAGGAGAGAGAAATCGCACCCCCATTCCCAAAGAACGAGGATGAGTTCAAAAAACTTTTGATAATGATATCACCAGAGACAGAGGAGAGAGAAATCGCACCCCCATTCCCAGAGAACGAGGAGTCCGAATAAATATTGCCCGAGAACGAAGTCAAAGTACCGTCGCTAGTGATATTACCGGAGACAGAGGAGACAGAAATCGCACCCCCATTTACATAGCTCGAGGACGAACTCAAACCCGTGTTGATGGTAATATCACCAGAGGCTCTGAGAGAAATCGCCCCTCCATCATTAAACCGATTGCTAGTATCCAGGCTTCCCACGCTGATGCTACCGTTGGTGGCGTTAAGATTAATTGAGCCACTCTCTCCAGCAATAGGAGTTTTAAACACCAGTTGCGTTCCTATCGCTCTTCCCCAAGGTGCAGCCTCACCTGCTCGAAGCAATCTACCGGAATCCCCTTGCTGATCATCAGTGACACTCAATTGCCAAGTTCCCACGGGGTTCTCACCCTTAAAAACCGCCAATCCTCCAGTACCTTCAGGTTTGAATGTGCCATTAAAAGGAGCTGAACGTTGATTAATACTTGCCCTTGCTTCATCATCTAACAGGGTGTCTCGGAAATTATCACCACTACCGCCCACATCAGTGAACAACTCTAGTTTTGTCCCACTTGGCGAGGTGAGAGAAACATCAAGATCAGTATTCCGAGTATGTGCTGCCGAAAACCGCACATCTAAGTTACTGACAGGTTGCCCTAAATCCGGCACAGTGAAGGTGAAGGTACCAGTACCACGAGTTCCCGTTTTCGGAATCCGTCCCCCTGCATTCACATCCACCGTCGCTATCAACTTATCCCCTCCAAAGGTATTAATATTCCCCAGCGTCAAACTCGCCCCAGAAATTACAATATCCCGTCCATTGGTATAGAGGGTATCTGCCACATCCCGCATCACAAAGGCACCCACCCCATCACTATCTGCATCGGCGGTAAAAGCAATCCCCCCACTCCCTGGCGCAAACGTTAAAGCATTATCGGCTAGGTTATTAACGGTAATATTATTCGTCGCCTGTAAAATAACATTGGTATTCCCTGCTAACCCTTCCAACTCCGACTCATAAATCGTTGTCGGTGCGGTATCATTAATTGAACTCAATGGCGCACTCAAAATTGACCCCGCCACCCCGGAATTATTCCCAGCAAAAGTCTTCCTACCATCCTGACCACTATCGCGAGAACCATTAGCAATTACAATATTTGTCGGGTCAACCAACAACGTCCCCCATAACCCATTTGCCGCACTCGTATCAACTGTCCCCCGAAATATCAGATGTTCCTTCCCTGATACTTCTACAAATCCCCCATTCCCCGCTTCAATTCCCCCACGAGCGCTAATATTGCCATAGAATCCGGTTACTTCATCTGCCCAAACAATAACATTGCCACCATTCCCACTCGTAAAAGCATCGGCATTAATAGTTACACCTGAACCCACAAAGGTTCTAACTGCATTAGGAACATCCCCTTCTTGCCCCTGAAACCCGCCACCAATTAATATTGTCCCGCCACCCGTCTGGGAGGACACATCAAGGCGGGCATTTTCTAATAATCCCACCCGTTCGCCTAAGACCTGAATTGTACCCCCTGGTGCTGTTAGTGAACCTGTACTCGTAACAGTCCCCCCAGCTAAAGTCAGAGATTTTCCTTGTCCTACTGCTAAATTACCCGCATTCGTAATACGGCCACCGGAAGCTGCTACGGCATTATAAAAAAACGCCCCCGGACTAACCGCAAGTAAACGACTACTTTGGGGTTGAGTGGCACTAAAATACCCATCCCCACCCAACTCTATCCGTTCCGCTGTACTCGCTACAAAGGAACCCTGTATATCTAAACTGGCATTTTCTCCAAATAAAATCCCATTGGGATTAAGCAAAAACAAATTGGCATCACCCAGCACCCCTAACCTGCCTAAAATCTGAGACGCATTCCCCCCGGTAACGCGGGAGAGGATATTTTCTATGCCATCAGGATTAGCAAAATAAACCCCTTTCCCTTCCCCGACATTAAACTCACTAAAACTATGGAATAAATTAGCGCCACGAATTGCACCGCCATCAATTTTGTCACTGAGTATCTCCCGAATCAGCACTTCGGGCGTCACGACAGAACTCTCAGCCCCCAAAGTATCATCCGGCGTCACTTGAGCGACTATTGGCTGATTTATTCCGACTGTTAGTACTCCCACGAAAGCGACACTACCCACAAGCAAAGACTGCCTACACCGATTGAGAACGTTGATAGCTATCATGGGAAAAACCTCCAAAAGCGAGTTAGGTATCCTCCTGAATTAAAGCCAACAGAGGATGAGGAAGGGGGAATGGACTATTTCTTGTTTCCTAACTGAATCATACAAAATTTAAATACACAACAGCTTAACACCCCTAGAAGTGCCCAATGTGTTTCTTGACTCATGTATCACCCTACAAAAAAGTAACTGACGGTCTAATACCTCTAACTGTAAACTTCATTGCCTAAGTTGGAGCGCCCCCTGGCACGATTACGTTATTGCCCTTGCAGAAAACTGCAAGCCAACCCTCTCCAATAGTAGAGGGAGAAGATTACTGTGATTCAAGATTTGGGAGCTTTGACATAATCCGTGAGTGAGATATAGCCCTTCTCGATTGGATGCGGTACACTCTGACCTCTCTGGTAAACCTCTCTCCTACTCTTGAGAGAGGCTTTGATTTTTACTCCCCTTCCAGCTAAAAACATTATTCCTTTCCCCTCTCCTAAAAGGAGAGGGTTAGGGAGAGGTGGGAAGGGGTTGGGGGTTAGGTTTTTTTGATGTACACGCGCGTAACTGAGAACTGCTATATCAAACCTTACAAAATATTGAAAGATTCTATCTTTCAAAAACTAGATAAAATTAAGATAGTTAGCAACAAAAGTTAACCAAAATCGAGGAAAAATAAAACGTTCTACAATTATACTTAAATAAAGGCTTTCCTAAGAACTTCCCTTGCCTAAACTTTCCCCCACTCTACCAGGGGAGCCACCTGATGAAAAGCCGACGCCTATTTAATATCCGTCCTTTTCTCGTCCTACTATTCCTGTGCAGCCTCACCTTTTGCTTGGGGCTAAGTCATGTTCGCCTGATAATTGGCTCAGTAAGCTCGGAAAACATCGCCACCGCCCAATCACTTGATGCCAATCAATTAGTACAGCAAGGTATCAAATATTACAAGACCGGAGACTATGAAAATGCCATCGAACCCTGGCAAACGGCATTAACTTACTATCAAGAAACCAACAAAACAGCCAACGCCGCCATCGTCTTAGAAAACCTCGCCAGAGTCTATCAACAACTCAACCAAAGCGAACAAGCCCTCACCTACTGGGAACGTGCGATCGCTTATTATCATCAAAGGGGAGATAACCAACAAGTCGCACGGCTTCTGGTCGAACAAGCCCAAACTTATACCAGTTTAGGACAACCCAGAGCCGCGATCGCTCTCCTCTGCCACCCCTCCCCAGAAGAATGTACCCCTAATAGTGCCCTAACCCTTGCCCGCACCACCCAAGACACCCAAATTGAAGCCGCCGCTTTGGGAAGTTTAGGGGAAGCCTATCGTCTCAGAGGGGACTATAAAAGCGCCATCAACTATCTGCAAGCCAGCTTAAAACTTACCGAGAAAATCAATAACCCCACCTATCAAACCTCAACCCTGAATAACCTGGGTAACACTTACATCAGCCTTGCCAATGTTCACTATCGCCGCGCCAACTCCGCCACAACCAGAGGCGATACCATTGCCGCCGAGAAACTTAAGAAAGACGCCTTAAACTACGATACCCAAGCCCTCAACACCTTTCAACAAACCCTCCACCTTGCCCGCACTCAAAACGACCTAGTGGGACAAATGCGATCGCTCCTTAATGCCATTACCCCAGAATACCGCAGCCAGTCTACCAGTCCATCCCTCCAACAAGCCCTTTCGCTCCTAGAAAGCCTACCCGATTCCCGTGATAAAGTCTATGCCGCCATCGACTTAGCCCACCTCCTACAACCCACCCCCTTAGAGGAGGAAACCTATTCCAAAGGGCAATGTTTCAACACAAAATTCCCACCCCAAGCCACAGAACTTCTCCAGCAAGCGGCTGCTATTGCCCAACGAATTAACGATAATCGCGCCAAATCATTTGCCTTCGGTGAACTCGGTCATCATTATGAATGTCATCAAGACTATCAACAAGCCCTCACCTTAACCCAACAAGCCCGGTTAGCCGCAGACCAAGATTTGCTCGCCAAAGATAGCCTGTATTTGTGGGAATGGCAAGCCGGACGCATATTTAAAGCAAAAAGTCAAGAAGATAATGCGATTAAAG
>CBDTXL010000177.1:0-9047 GCA_965364435.1 uncultured bacterium | reverse complement strand
AGGGGTTGTAGTCGGTTCCCTGATTGGAAACTTGATTGAGGGAATTTTGGCACTCATCGCTGTTGCCATCTTTGTCTGGAGTACATGGCCTCCAGGAGTAGGCGTCTAGATCGCTGGTCCAGTAATCCCAAAAACATTAAACTTCTTGCACGCAGTGTTGATGCAAGGATTTTTAACCACAGATGGACACAGATAAACACAGATGGATTTGATAGTCTTGAGCGAATGCGTGCAAGAAGTCTATTGATTTTCCGTAGGGGCAGTGCCCGGAAAAAGCCCCGTCCTGGGGTTCGGGGCAACCACGGTCGGAGCGACGGTGAGAAGATTGCTCCTACCATTAATGAACCGGCGCTTTAGGAAGAGCGCCCACTATGAAGGTGGAGCATTAACGCGCATAAGTTCAGATACAGTTTTAAACCTGTAGCCCTTTTCTCCCAATTTTTTGATTAAGCTTTCCGTGGCGGTTACTGTACGAGAACGATCGCCGCCGCCATCATGCAAGAGGATTATTGAGCCGGGAGTGACATGCTCCAGCACATAATTTTCTATAACTTCAGAGTTCGGGGCTTTATAATCATTGGGGTTGACATTCCACAAGATATTTTTTTTGTTCATCTTGGCGAGAAGGTAAGGAAGAACTAAAAGCTTCCGTCCGTAGGGGGCGCGAAAATGGATCTCTTCCTTCACACCTAATTGCCGCAGAAGTTGATCGGTTTTCTCGATCTCTGACCGAATAAACGAAGGGTTTTCAGAGGTCATCTTCTGGTGAGAATAAGAGTGATTCCCCAACTCATGTCCCTTTGAAAGAACCAGTCGAACTGTCGCTGGGTGCTTTTCAATGATGTTACCAATAACAAAGAAAGTCGCTTTTATCTGATTACGCTCCAAGATGCCTATTAACTGGTTTGTATAGGGTGGATTGGGTCCATCATCATAAGTCAGAGCAACCACTTTCTCTTTCGTATCCACATGATTGACGAGTTCTCCAAATACCTGAAATTTCGTTGTTTTACTCAGGGCGTTTAAGAGATAAATGGAAACTAATGTAAGTCCCAGAAAAGTAATAAATATTACCAGCTTTTGCACCCATTTATTTCTGACTTTTGACATAAGACTTAGATTTTGGGGTGGTATCTATAGCAGTCCTAAATGATTCGTAAGAAAAGTGAACCACAGATGCACACAGATGAACACAGATAAAATTAGGATGCTCTCACAACTGATTTAGGATTGCTACACTAAGAGCCTATCCGAAAATCCTTTAAGTATGACTTCCCATCTGTGTGTATCTGTGTGTATCTGTGGTTTCAAATCTTTAAAACCCACTTTTCGCATAGATTCTAAGCGTGATTCGAGTGAGCGCTATTCCACGGTTCTAACCGTCAATACCTGTGGTGGCGTCGAATCAGGAGGATAAATAAAGTCTAGCTGCACCGCAGAGCGACTACCCGGTGGCATCACCAAAGTCTCCAGTGGCTCTAACACCTGACCCGTTCGCTGCCATAAATGTACATAGCGAGTCTTTTGCTGCCCTTTGTCATCGCTGTAGCGCAGTCGGACAGTACCTCGGAAGAAGGGGTAATCGCGGGATGGTTTCTGGAAGCGTAGCCCTCCTTGACTTAGCCTGTCTTCCTTCAACGGTGTTTCGAGAGTTAGGGTAACGGTCTGCGGCTTGTCAGTGGGATTATAGAGAGGCAAGTTGAGGTTGTATTCGACCCCATAGTTGCCGTGGGCTTCGTAGGCTGTATCTGGGTAGCGCACGAGCATCGGTGCCGTCTGGACTTGGCTGGTTCCCAGCCTCCCACCCCGGAGGGTGTTCAGGGCGTAAGAAACGGCTTGACCCGGTTGAGGAATCGTGAAATCCTTAGTACCAGAACGATCTACCAGCAGTGATCGCCACTTTGAGCCTTGCTGCACACCCGCAACACGACCATAAATCAGCTGACCACTGGTTTGTTCGGGAGGAGTGGGGGCTTTATCGCGTGGTCCTGCTAAACTGCCTGTATCCAGGAGGGCTTGCCATTCTTCCAGGGTAGGTGCCCTGTCGCTTCCATCAGGATTTTTCTTGGCAAACATCGTCAGACTAGCGGCATAAACCTTACCACTACTCCTTAACCGCATCAACGCCGACCGACCATTGATCGGCTTTTCTAGATCCCGCACGGGTGTGGGATGATTCAACAACATCCGGCTTTGTCCGGGTGGAATCACCAACTTTGCTGGAAAATCAGCCTGTCGTTTTCCTTGGAGTACATCATGCACCGCGCGATCGCCTGGGCCAGCATAGGTGGTATTCTCTGGATTCTCCACATAGTTTGGCAATGTGATGTAGGGTGCATCCTGCGTCAGATAAGTCGCCGCCTGCAAGACATCTACCGTTACAGGTTGTTTCCCTGAATTATGGAGAATCACCCCCAGATAGAAGGTTTGCAAATCCTTGGGAGTGTGGGTTTGGTGGTGGACAAACAGGTCAAATCGTCCCTGGAATGGAAAGTTGAGGTGTGCCTGCGGGACGGCTTTTCCAGTTGGGGGAAAGGTAGAAAGGAGAATTCCTTCAGTTTTCACCCATTCTGGGCTATTGCTATTAAACATCGGCACCGTATCCAGCTGACCGGGTAAAGCCCGTACTGGTTGGGGTTGCACGATGATTTGGGGCGTTGGTTTGGGTGTCGGTGTTGTTTGGGCTAAGGCTTCTGAAGAGGGTGCAGATTTTTTTGTCAATAACCAGGATGCGCCCCCACCTGCAAGGGCGAGAACTAGAAGGTAAACGATAGGAGGAAGATTAATTTGTTTGGGAATCATAAGAATTTATTGGACTAAAAGCGAGGGATGGCGCACTGTACTCGATTTTCTCTTGCCTCATCCACAGCGCCTTCACGCCTATTGAGGTGAGAAGGCGATCGCATTTCTCTCGCTGAAAGATGACCACCTGTTGTCAGTGGAAGTTCCTTGCATCGTATTGGTTTCAGGTAGGGGCACGACATTGTCGTGCCCTTACAGATCAGCAACAATTAAAATTAATAGAGTTTACCGAGAACCCACTTTCGCATCAGACTGGCGTCCAATCAGTGGAACTAGAACTTGAATCAGCACGGCAACTGAACGAATCAGAACCGCTACTGCCAAAATAGTTCCTGTTTCAGTGCCCCAATACTGTGGTGGTATCTGTGGCTCAATCTGATTCGATACAGCGATAATTGATTCACTGCTTTCGGTCGTCAAATTAGTTTGACTTGGTATGGTGTTTCTCCTGCTAAAAACTAATTGCAGCACAGCTAGAGATTATGGGCTTACGTTACCAGAATTTCTGGCACTGCCAACCCCTAAGCGGACTCACAGAATCAGAGCGATTTGAACTGTTTGATACAACTGGACTAGAGACTGCCACAGAGTCACCAGCTCAATCCTATCTCGTGCGGATTGGTGGCTGAGTCATTTGGAAGATTGGGATTGTGATGAAAAGAAGCAAGAGGTAGCGCTGGATGCGTTGCGCGATCGCCCTCAAAAACCTTTAAATTAGCAATAAGCACATATTTTTGAAGACTCTAAAATGGTTGCTCTCAAAGAGTTAATTACCCAAGAACTAGAAAATCTTAACGAAGAACAACTCAGACAAGTTGCTGATTTTCTATCGTTTCTCAAATTCCGCAGCCGTTCGCGTCACTGGAAAATAGATGAAAGTCAGATGCCTGCTCTCTACAGTGAATTTGCAGAGGAAGATCAGAGACTTGCTGAAGAAGGATTAGACGAATATGCCGAACTTCTGAGGCAAGAAGATTTGAAATGACCGTCAAACGAGGTGAAGTGTGGCTGGCAGATTTAAACCCAACCAGAGGTTCTGAACAGGGAGGCACTCGACCAGTTATTATCTTTCAGAATGATACTGTTTCTCGATTTTCTACTACGGTCATTACTATTCCCCTAACAACTAATCTGCGTCGCGCCTCCCTGCCTACGTGTCTTTTGATTCCCAGTGGTGAGGGGGGATTAGCACAAGATTCAGTGGCTCTATGCTATCAATTGCGGGTTCTTGACAGAACAAGATTGCAAAGGAAACTAGGTGAGTTGACGCCAGAGACACTGACCAATTTGGAAGGAATAGTGTTATTGACATTGGGATATCAGTTGTAACACCAGAATGCGATCGCGCTGAAGGGATGGTAAGGAGCGATCGCCTATCATAAATACCGAGACACGATTGTAAATAAGGTAGAGCAAGGCGCGATCGCCACGATCGCAAACTAGCTCAAGCAAAGGAGAGCAACGAATCCCCAGATTCCTGAATAGGTACAGTAGGATGTGTTTTCAAGCGCACTGTGTCTTTTGCCAAAAAGCCCGAAAACCATCTATGAGCCAATTTGGTACTTGATTGAGCAAGACAATACATCCTTATTTGTTTAGGACTACTGAAATTGATTTAGTCTGCTTGCACGGACTCTCCAGCCGAGGTTGTTATGCTTTCCGATAAGTTTCGTCGCCAGTTGCGTCAAGAAGCAGAGCAATGGCGAACTGAGGGATTAATTGATGATTCTGTGTACGAACAATTATCCCAACGCTATCAATTTAATGACCTTGAAGCCGCTGCCCGTAACCGATTCGTTGTGATTTTGCTGGGGTTGGGCAGTGTCCTCTTAGGCTTAGCCATCATCACCTTTGTAGCAGCCAACTGGCAAGCGTGGTCACGCGAGTTGAGGGTGACGTTGCTGCTGAGTGGGTTCATTGGTGTCAACACCGCTGGCTTCTACCTATGGCGACGCCCAACTCAACCCTGGCAACGCCACTTGGGACAGGGATTATTACTCTTAGGGGCGTTGGTTTTAGGGGCGAATATGGCTCTGATGTCCCAAATGTTTCATCAGAGTGGGCAGCCCTATCAGTTGTATCTCATTTGGGGATTGGGCGTCTTAGCGATGGCTTATAGCCTACGGTTGACGTTGTTGGGGATGCTAGCCGCCCTTTTGATCGGGTTGGGCTATTTGTTAGGGTATTTTCGGGGACAGCCAGAATTTGTGGCGATAGGAGAGTTCTCCTGGCTACGGCTGATGGTGCAACATATGCCAGTATTAGCGGGTTTGATATTTATCCCACTGGCTTACTGGTGCCGATCGCGCTGGATTTTTCGCATAGGCGCGATCGCGGTAGTTTATTCCCTGGAAGCTAACTTGATACTACTGAATAATTTGGGTTCTCCAGCCTGGATTGCCGCGATCGCTTGCGCCCTACCCCCTGCACTTTTATGGGCTTATAGTGATTCCCTTTGGAATATCCCACCAACTGCCGTGTCATTCGATGGCATAGCCCGCAGTCTCGCCGTAACCTTCCTCAGTCTCCTGTTTTATTTCCTCTCTTTCTACGGGTTATGGAACACGTCATCACTAGACTCAGGTGAGAACGTATCCCCACTACTTTGGTCTCCCTTTATAGATATTTTGATCTTAGGTGGCTTCACTCTCTGGGAATGGCTGCGACTGTTGCGCCGAGTGAATGTAACAACCAGTCTCGTGGCTAGCATGATTGTTATCAGTGCTTTAGTTCCCTATTGGCATCTGAGCAGTAGCACGATTGCGATGCTTATTAACTCTGCGATCGCCGCTGTGTTGATCTTCAACCTGCTCTTATTCCTTCTCGCTGTTGGTTTAATCCGCAAGGGACTAGCGCAGGCTCAACGACGCTTGTTTTGGGGTGGCATGGTGCTACTAACTCTGCAAATTTTTAGTCGGATGCTGGAGTATAACACCGATTTACTGTTCAAATCGTTAGTCTTATTCCTGTGTGGTCTTGGCGTAATCTGTGCCGGACTCTGGTTTGAGCGTTACGTCCGAACGAGGTAGTAGTAGGGTGCCTTAATAACGCACCCTAATGATAAGTCCTGACTATCAACTTTCAACCTGCCAACCTTCAACCCTTTATGACCTTGAATTCTGAATCTCCCAATCCCACACCCATCTGGCGATTCTGGGTGCCTCTTTTGTTTCAAACCGCACTGATTCTTGCCGTTCCAGCCCAGGCAGTATACACCCAGCTGACCGGCAAAACCGTCATTCTTCAGACAGTCCCGGTAGACCCTTACGAACTGTTGCGAGGCTACTCCCAGACGCTGAGATATGACATCTCTAGTCAGAACAGCTTACGCAAGCTTCCAGGCTGGAGGGAATTGCCCAAGCAACAACCCAATGGAAACAACCTGAGCTTTATCGAGCCTGGTACCCGTTTTTATGTAATTTTGGCACAACCAGCAACGCCAGCCTTACCTGAACTGCCACAAGCTTGGAAGCCAGTGGCTGTCAGCACCAAACACCCCTCCAAACTACCAGCCAATCAGGTTGCCCTCAAAGGTCTAGCGAAACACGGCTTGATCCAGTATGGACTGGAAACCTACTACATCCCTGAAGACCAACGGGAGCAGATTAACGCTGACCTCCGTGCCGCTAGACAAGCTAACCCAACCCAGGAGCAACAGACACCGCCGGTTGTTATGGAAATCAAGGTGAATGCCCAGGGGGACGCCGTGCCGGTTAGTCTTTGGGCGAGGGTTGGTGGAGTTTCAAAACAGCAGGTTCGCAACTATCGCTTCTAATAACGAAGGCAACCGCTTGTGGTTTTTGCTAAATCTTAATGACGCCTCAGCTGGTAGGCAGCACCAGCCGCCGCACCAGCGCCTGCAAATAAGCCCACACTCATTCCCTGAAGGATCTGAGTCGCGGGGTCTTGGGTCAGGCACTCACTGGTCAGATTCTTAGCTTGCAAGCACTGGTTGCTGGCTGCCCAGCTCGTGGTACCTCCGAGAATGACACCAGCGATACTACAGGTTGCAATCAGAATCAGGAGGCGGTTATTTTTTCTATCCATAGATAGATGTAAAAAATTTAATGAGTTTTTACAGGTTCTAATCTACTTTAGCTGTCTCCTAGCAAAATGTAACCGTAATTCCACTGAATTTTTTCACCTCTGCAATACCGCCTCAATCAATCCGCCAGGTGAAGGGCAGACGTGCATAAATATCTCTAGGGTCATTCATCGATTGGAGAATCGCCAAATCCGCTTGTATCTTCAGAAATTCTGCAGTCAGTGGATCAGGTACCTTCTGGGTTCGGGCGCTTGCCTCATTGGTCAGCGTTTCCAAAATCCGTTGTTCTAGGCTGCGAACTTTTGGGTACTCTTCCACTTCCCAATTCTCTCCCAGTTTCGCCTGCTCGGCAGCATACTCGATCGCGTCATCAATGCCACCAATCTCATCCACCAAACCCAGCGCCTTGGCATCTTGACCTGACCAAACCCGTCCTTGAGCAATCTGTGCTACCTTTTGTTTCGGCAGTTTCCGGGACTCTGCCACTTTGTTGAGGAACTGATCATAAATCTGGTTGACCCATTTTTGAGCGATCGCCAATTCTTGTGGTGTCTTAGGGCGAGAAATAGTAGTCCTATCGGCATACCGACCCGTTTTTACAACATCCCAGGTGAGACCATTACTGTTAGCCAACTTTTGGACATTAAATTGTAGACCGAAAACGCCGATGGAACCCGTGATCGTATTCGGTTCTGCAAAAATATGGTTAGCACCCGTAGCAATCCAGTAGCCCCCAGAGGCAGCATAATCACCCATTGAGACAATAACCGGCTTCTTGTCACGGCTAAGCCGCACCTCCCGCTGAATCTCCTCAGACGCTGTGACGCTACCCCCAGGGCTATTGATCCGCAGCACCACTGCCTTAATGTCCTCATCCTGTCGCAACTGCCGCAGCTGTCTGGCTAAGCGGTCACCACCCACCTGCTGACCACTACCTTGACCATTAACGATTTCACCTTCGGCATAAACTAGGGCAATTTTATTCTTAGAGGTGCGCTTCTTAAAGTCTTTGTCCTCAACCTTGGCGTAGGTGTTAAGGCGAATTTGCCGGAATGATTTATCCTCCTCGCTACTGCCAGTAAGCTGTTTGAGGTCAGCGACAACTTCATCAAGATAGGCCACCTTATCCACCAAACGCTTAGTTCGCGCCTCCGATGCCGTAAACTCTCCTTGAGAGTCTGCGATCGCTTGTAACTGCCCCGGTGTGATCTTGCGGCTTTTGCCAACCGTCGTTACAAATTCACCCCAAAGATCGCTCAACAATGCTTGAGTTTGTTGTCGATTCTCCTGACTTAGCTTTTTGAGAACGAACGGTTCAACCGCTGATTTATACTTTCCTACCCGAATCACCTGAACACCAATACCAAATTTCTCTAGTGCCCCTGTATAAAAGAGTTGCTGAGAGCTAAAGCCATTGATCTCCACGGTTCCCATCGGATTGAGAATTACTGTATCCGCTACGGAGCTAAGGTAGTATGCCTGTTTTCCCAAATTGACATTGTAGGCAATGATTTTTTTGCCAGCAGAGCGGAAACGTTCTAGTGCTTCGCGTACCTCCTTGAGCGTTGCCAAGCCAGTACCGTTGCCCCCTGAGGTTCGACTGCCGTCCAGGTAGAGGGCAACAATTCGCTTGTCTTGACGTGCATTTTCTAGAGCTTTCAGAACTGTTCGTAGGGTAATAGACGTCGTCTCATCACCTGATATCGCCTCCCCAAGCGCCTCGCTGGTGCTTGAAGTTGGATTGCTATCGGTGATGTTCAACGACAAATCGAAAACCAGCACCGACTTGTTCTTAACTTGCGGTCCTGTGTCTCTAGACGCCGCCGCAATCACTAAAAGAATCAGGCCACCAGTTCCTAAACTAAAAAATAAAATGAGGCCTGCTAGGCTTCCAAGCATGCTGGCAACGGTTTGCTTGAGAAATTGACGCATTTGGGGAATGGGGAATGGGGAATGGGGTAATGCTGGTAGAGAGAGTTAAAGGAAACTCTCTTTATCTGAAGATTTTAAGAATTCTGTTCATTAGATCTCTTGCAAAAATGCTTATTTTTGATTTTTAACCACAGATAAACACAGATAAACACAGATGGATTTGATAGGATTTGATAGGATTGATCGACGAGAGAGCAAGGGGTCTATTCGGCGAGTCAACCCCTAGGAGGATGTCATTAATTCCTATGCTAACTTCTGCAAGGCGTTA
>CBDTXL010000176.1:0-9137 GCA_965364435.1 uncultured bacterium | reverse complement strand
AGAGTGTGCAGCAAGGTGCCATCGGGTTGCCAAAGCTTGGCTGTTTGGTCGCCGCTGCCGGTGGCGATGAGTTGTCCGTCTGGGCTGACATCAACTGCGAGAACCGGGCTGGAATGCCCCGACAGGCGATTGAATTCTGCTGTTCCGTAGATGGCTTGTTGCAGCACTTGTTGAACTTGAGATTGCAAGATACTGTTGGCGAATTCTGAAAACCTAACCCCCCAGCTCCTCACCTTCGCTCCGGCTTCCCTACCAGGGAAGGGGGAGCCGGAAAGCCCCTCTCCTCTTAGGGGAGGGGTTGGGGAGGGGTCTGACCCCCCAGTTAATTGACCAACAGTATCTTGCAACTGGGGGCTGGAATGAGCGAGACTGTCAAGCCTGCGCCTTGCTTTGATAGCGCTCACGAGGGCGTCTAATCGCTGTTGGGAGGCGAATTGTCCTGTAGATGAGGAGGTGAGGGCTTGAATTTCGCTGATGCGGGCTTGCTGTTCGCTCGTGACGGCGTGATGATATTGCCAGAGGGCGACAATGCCAGATGCGATCGCAACCATTAATACCGCACTCAACGCCCCAATAAATCTTCGCTGTCGCTTTGCCGTCTCTCGCTCTAAAACTAAACGCTTGCGTTCTTCTGCGAGCCTAGCTTCAACTTCTCTTAGCCGAGCTGCTTCCAGCGTTTGCTGCACTTCCAGCCTGTCTAATTCTTGAGAAGCGGCTAAAAATTGATAGTCCAAATCGCTCAAACTTTTCCCCTGCGCCCAGTATGAAGCGTCTTTCAACGCCTGCCCCCTCAGAAGGCGCGAAGCATCCTGTTGTTTTGAAGCTATCCAAGCATCGAAGGCTTGAGTGTAGGGACGCAGAGACGCTAATTGTTCTTCTACCCATTCCAAATCGAATACGTTCTGATAGATGGGGTTTTTCACCTTCAGAAAACCCTGCTGTTTCTCCACCAAGCCAGACAGCAGAAGTTCCATTTGCTCTCGCGAGTTATCGGTTGGCACCCCCCCAAGCCGTCCCTTACTAAGGGGGGATGGTAAGATTTGTTGATAGATGCCGAGTAATCTAGCAGCACGTTGGGAGTTTCTCAAGAGGCGATCGCGTATTGTCTTCAAATGCTCCGGCTCATCAGATGCTTCCCAGTTGTCAATGATGCGCTCTAGCACCAACTGTTTCACCCAACGCGCCTCATCCCCAGCAGGAATTGCCCCCACGCGATTTGTTGCCATCAGGGTAAGCTTGCACAACTTTTGAGTTAAAAACGGCTGTCCAGAAGTCCAGTACAAAATTTCCGCCAACAAGGCTTCCGGTTGACTGGCAATCTCCTTTAATCCCGGCATCAAGGGCATCGCTTCGTGTAACGCAAATCCCCTTAGCTCAATTGCCCGTCCGATATTAAATGGCGTGCGGTTTTTGTCAGCAATCAAATCCGCTGGTGTAGCTACCCCCAACAGGGCAAATGTGACGCGTTTATAGGTTGACTTTTGAGCGCGTTTGTTGTAAATGGCTCTAATTAGAGCAAAGAAATCGTCAATCGGGAAGTCTAAGCTGAGTAGACTATCAATTTCGTCAATAAAAATTACGACATTTTGCTGAATTTCTAAGAGTAAGATGGTTTCGAGAAATTCACTCAGGCGGCTGACTAAGGATAGATGAGTGCGATCGCGCCACCAAGCTCGTAAATTAAAAGAAAGCTGGAAACTGCTGGAAAGAGAAGCGACAACAGAGGCATACCACTGCTCTGGCGTCACCTCTTGAGTGCCAATCGCTGTGAGATCGATGACTCCGCAACAAACGCCTTCTGCTTGCAAACGGTGCATTGTTTGCACCCAAAGCGAAGATTTACCCATCTGGCGGGAGTTGAGAACATAGCAAAATTCACTGCTTAACAGTGCTTGATATAGCACCTCATCAGCTTGACGCCTGACGTAACTAGGCGCATCAAGCGGTAAACTTCCGCCAACTTGATATTCATAAGATGGACTTTGGGCGGTGAGCATTATGAGGCAAAAGGTAAAAGTCAAATTTTACACTTGGCGATTGGAAATCACAGTCAATTCAATCTAACATCAGCATTATTCCTAGTTTCTCAAAACAAAAGATTTTTTATATAGTGTACGATCACTTTAGTCACTCAAACTAGGAGCGGATAAGCTTAGGGTATTCTGTCACTACTTCACGCCTACACCAACTGAGGAAAAACAATGACGACACTGCTAATTCAAACCATGAGCGTCCCACTGACGGTCAATCTCCCTGCTATCAAATCGATGAGTGTTGAACAATTCTACGAATTCTGTCTAGCCAATCGCGATTTGAGAATTGAGCGTACTGCCAGTGGGGAAGTTATCATTATGCCACCAGCTTTTTCAGATACAGGTAACCGCAACTTCAAGATTGCCCTACAACTGGGGAACTGGGCAGAGCAAGATGGCACAGGTGAAACGTTTGACTCCAGTGCAGGCTTTACTCTGCCGAATGGGGCAACTCGCTCTCCCGACGCCTCGTGGATTAAACTAGAGCGCTGGAATGCTTTAACTGAAGAACAAAAATCTTCATTTGCTCCGATTTGTCCAGACTTTGTGATTGAATTACGGTCTTCTAGCGATACTCTCAGTGGATTGCAAAACAAGATGCAGGAATATATTGACAACGGTGCCTCACTGGGCTTGTTGATTGACCGCAAGAACCGAAAAGTCTACATCTACCGTCCCAATCAAGAACCGGAAATCTTGGATAATTCAGAAACAGTGAGCGGCGATCCAGAGTTACCAGGATTTGTCTTGCGGATGGCAAAAATCTGGTGATTGATAAGCTGTCGTGCTTGCAACGAGCATATCTCTTGGGACTGGTAATGGGTAATTGGTAATGGGTAATGGGTAATTGGTAATTGGTAATTGGTAATTGGTAATTGGTAATGGGTAATTGGTAATTGGTAATTGGTAATTGGTAATTGGTAATTGGTAATTGGTAATTGTCAATTGCCAAAAAGTGCAACTTATATGCTCAAAAGCTGATCATTATTTATTGCCGATCCCGTCACACAGATGTCTGTCCTCTTCCTTCACGTCGGCATTTGTTCGCAGATAATCTCGCACCCAATCGCAACCAAAAGCTAGGGGGTCTGTATTGAGAATTTGCTTCACATTCCACAAAATCGCCGTTTGGTCATGGCTGGCGGAGACAAGGAAAGTGCCGTCGGGACTAAAGGAAACTCCTGTCACTATACCTGTATGCCCCGTGAGCGTCGTCAGCAAGATGCCGTTTTTGTTCCAGAGTTTCACCGTGTTATCCATACTTGCCGTAGCGATAATTTCACCATCCGGGCTAAAGGAAACTCTTACCAATCCCTGTGCGTGACCTTTAAGCGTTCGCAGGAGTTGTGAAGAGTGAGAAGCCGAGGTGTCAATAACAGTCGGTGAGGGTTCTAATTTCCAGAGTTTGACGGTGCTATCCATACTGCCTGAGGCTAGAGTCTTGCGATCTGGACTGAAACTGACCCCCGTAGTCATAGCCTGATGGGCATCAATCGCCTGCAACAAAGTACCATCAAGCTTCCAGATCGCGATCGCGCCGCTGCTACTGACGGCGGCTAGAGCTTCTCCATCAGGGCTAAAGGCTACATCCCAGAAGGAGCTGCCATCTAGCTTCAGAGTTCGCACTAACACGCCGTCTGGTTGCCAGAGTTTTATTGTACCGTCGAAGCTTGCGGAGGCAATAATTTTACCGTCAGGACTCCAACTAATTCCGTAAACGACACCTTTGTGTGCCTTGATTTCTCCCAGGAATCTGCCACTCTTGTGCCAGAGTTTAACTGTTTTTTCGCCCGCGGTGGCAATGAGTTGACCGTCAGGACTGAATGCCACATCCCAAAGCCCTCCTATGCCTTCCTTAAGCGTCTTCAACAACGTGCCATCGACGCGCCAAAGTTTCACCGTGCCGTCCATACTTGCAGTGGCGACGAGTTTACTGTCAGGAGCAAAAGCAGCAGCGTAAACAGCAGCGTCGTGACCTAGCAGGGGCAAGAAAAAAATGTTGTTCGGCTGCCAAAGTTTAATAGCATTTCCCGCACCCAGCGAAGCAATTGATTTGCCGTCAGGACTGAAATTGATATCCCACACGGCACCGCTATGTCCTCTAAAAGTTCTCAACTCTTTACCGTCTTTGCTCCAAAATTTGATGGTTTGATCGTCGCTGGCTGTGGCGATAATCTCACCGTCAGGGCTGAAATCTATAGCCTGAACGCCAGAGGCATGACCCTTATGGGTTCGCAGGGGAGGCACTTGCGTTGGCGGGTTCCCCGATATATGCAATGTGTCGTGCTGTAACTCTTCGTCTGGCGGGGCATTGGATCGCCAAAGTTTAACAGTTTTATCCATGCTGGCGGAGGCAAATATCTCGTCGTCAGGACTGAACTCGACCTCCCAAATGGCAGCGCTATGCCCTTGAAACGCTCGCAGTAACTTTACTGCGTCCCAGAATGCGCCGTCTTTTTTCCACAATCGGATCGTACCCTCCGCACTGCCGCTAACGAGCATTTCCCCGTCGGGGCTAAAGCTAAGGCTCCTCACCGCATCGGTGCGATCGAGAATGGTTAATAAATTGCCGTTTTTGTCCCAGAGTTTAACGGTGTTATTCTCACCGGATGCGGCTAAAATCTTGCCATCTGGGCTGAACGCCACACCGTTAAACTCGTTACTGTGTCCCTCAAGAGCGTGTAGGAGTTTGGGGTTGTGCCAAGACGTTCCCTCTTGCTGCCAAACTTTAACTGTGCCATCTCCACTGGCGCAAGCGAGGAGTTTACTGTCGGGGCTAAAAGTCAACCTCCATACCATATCGTTGTGGAGAAGAGTGGCAACAAGGGTGCCGTCTCGCTGCCAGAGTTTGACCGTGTGATCTAAACTTGCTGAGGCAATTGTCTTTCCGTCCGGGCTGATTGCTAATTTAAACACTGTCCCCTGATGTCCTGACAAGCGGTTGAACTCGGAAGCTCCATAAACTGCCTGCTCTAGTAATAATTGCACGCGCTTTTCTAGTTCGGGATCGGTTCCAGCGAGTTGTTGCAGTTTGCGCTTGGCTTTGATGGCAGCGACGAGGGCATCTAGTTTTTGCTCTAAGGTAAAGAGGGCTTCACAGGAGGTGGCGATCGCTTCTATTTCGCTGAGTTGCGATTCTTGCAATGCGGTTATGACTGCACTTAACAACATTTGTTGCAATCGAGTTGCCCGTTTTTCTTGCTCTAATCGCGCTTCTACTTCTTTGGTTCGTTCCGCCTCCAATGCTAGTTGTATTTCTCGCTTATCCAATTCTTGAGAAGCGGCTAAAAATTGATAATCCTGGTTGCTCAAACTACGAAATGCTGCCCAATCCAATGCTTCCCGCAGAGCTTGTCCTCGCAACAGTCGCGAAGCATCAGTACAATTTGAATCTAGCCAAGCCGTGAGCATCTTGGCATAAGGACGCAGGTTTTCTAACTGCTCGTCCACCCAATCTTGATTGAAAACTGCTGCATAGATGGGGTTGCTAACGGTTAGTTTGCCGTCGCGTTTTACGACCAATCCTGATAGCAGTAGTTCCATTTGTTCGGGAGAGTCATCAGCAGGGATTAGGGACTCAGAGGTATCTTGATTTTGACTTTTGACTTTTGACTTTTGACTTGAGGAGAGAATTTGCTGATAAATTCCCAGTAACCTCCCAGCGCGTTGGGAGTTTCTCAAGAGGCGATCGCGTATTGTCCTCAAATGCTCCGGTTCATCAGAAGCTTCCCAGTTATCGATGATGCGCTCTCGCACCAACTGTTCAATCCATTTGGGATTTTGTCCCCCTCTTGAATTGGGGGGGTTAGGGGGGTAAGATTTGGCATGGGGAATCACACCCTCTTTCACCGCCTCAACTACTAACCGACACAGCTTTTGTGTTAAGAACGGCTGTCCAGAAGTCCAGTACAAAATTTCAGCTAACAAGACTTCCGGTTGACTGGCAATCCCTGTTAATCCCGGCATCAGGGGCATTGCTTCGTGTAACTCAAATCCCTTGAGTTCTATTGCCCGTCCAATATTAAACGGTGTACGATTTTTATCTGCAATTAAATCTGGGGGTGTCGCTACCCCCAACAGGGCAAATGTTAGTCGTTTATAGCTTGACTTTTGAACACGCTTGTTGTATGTAGCTCGGATGAACGCAAAAAAATCGTCTATTGGGAAGTCTAAGCCCAGGAGGCTATCGATTTCGTCAATAAAAATTACGACATTTTGCTGAATTTCAGAGAGCAAAACAGTTTCGATAAATTCACTCAGGCGGCTGACTAGGGATAAGTGAGTGCGATCGCGCCACCAAGCTCGTAAATTAAAAGAAAGCTGGAAACTGCTGGAAAGAGAAGCGACAACAACCCTACATTCAGCTGACAATCCCCTCAAAGAGTAAGTTCGTACAACAGTATTGGTTCCTCAATCCCCTCGAATTGCCGCAGCCCTATTTCGAGGGGTTCCAGAGGGAGATAACTTCTGACTGCCTCGTAAACGGCCTGGGAAATACCAATCCCTCCAGGGGACGTTTCAGCTTGTACCCTAGCGGCAATGTTAACCCCGGTTCCAGTAACATCAGCGTAACCGAAAATAACATCTCCCAAATGAATGCCAATTCGATAAGCTAGCATCGGCTGGGAGGTAAGTTCAGTTATCTGCGTGAATGTCAGTTGAATCTCTTGGGCGCAATTGACAGCATTGATCGCACTAGGAAAGTAAAATAACAAGACATCGCCCATAGACTTGAGAATCTGACCTTCATATTGCTGAGCTAATTGGGAGATGAGCTGGAAGTCTCGATCAAGTATATTCTGCACCTGTTCTGAGTCAGCTGCGATTTTTGCCGCCAAGTCTACCGTATTTACAGAAACAATCGTCGCTCGGCGGTGTTGTTGGATTAAATTTAAGCGCAATTGGCTGAGGCGATCGCTAAAATACTGACGATGCAATTCGCAACTGGGCAAAACCTGCCGATTTTGCACTTGTACCAGTCCCATACTTTGCAATTTAAACGCCTGTATTGGATCTAATTTTGCAGGAGTGGGTGACATCACAACCCCCATCAAGGCTGTTACGAGTTCGGGATATTGCTGGAGATTCCACAATTGGCGTCGCAGATAGTCCCTATAGATGCTCTCTTCGGCAGTCGCGGTTTCCAGCAACTGTTCAATCGTGATGTCTTGGCAGCTAATGTGATGCAGCGCCATTTGCACCAGATAAGGGTTCCCGCCAATCAAGTTCATCAGACGTTTTACTTCCTCAGTGCCCCAATTCAGTTGATACCGAGTCGCTAAATCTTGTACTTGAGGTGGGGTAAACTCTGGCAACTCAATCAATAATCCGACATTAAAGGGTGATTGGTTGATATTGAGCGGGATATAAACTTCTGTCGAATGAACCACGACTAACCGCAGTTTTTGCCAAAGCTTGCTACTATTGTCGGCATACTTGGCTTTCTCATACCAAGTTCGCAGCAAACCAAAGAAATCGGTAGCAATTTTGGGGTGATTGAACACCACGTCCACGTCATCTAATGCCAAGACGAGGGGACTGTCAATTTCTGCTAACAGATAACTCTCGAAGTAATCGGTGCAGTTGTAATTGCTGCCAAAAACGTCATCCCAATACTCGCTCAAGCGATTGGGTAGTCCCAAACTCCGAGAGACAACTGCACAGAACCACCGGAGAAATTGATTGAGAGTCGCAAACACCTCGGCATCAGCCAGTTGCATGCTCAACGTAACAGTCTTAAGCTCCTGTTTTCGCGCCGAGTCGAGAATCCTGAGCATCAAAGAGGTTTTACCCATCAGCTTGGGAGCTTTGATCCGAATCAAAGCCCCTGGTTGCAAAATAGTTTCATAGCAAAGCCGCTCAATCGGGGGACGCTCGACATAAAAAGGGGAATCGAGAGGAACTTGACCTTTGAGCATGACTTTCGAGCCACTCTCTAGATTGTCCCAGTCGGGTTTGGTATAGTCATCAGCGTCCAGCGTAAGATTAAACGCCCTGAAGTAGGACTCCAAAGTCTGCCGATCTACAGCAACTTGGCGGTATTGTACCTTGGCGATACTATTGGGACTCAATCCAGTCAGTTCACCTAATTCTTCCAGGGTATAAGAGTTGCCAGCATTTTCTTGAATTTCCGATTGGCGCTGTGTCGTTTGTAAGCGCTGCCAACCTCGAACCGTGAGAACTACACCCCGCTTACGGCGGGGTGGTTGACTTTTCATTGAAGTTCCCTTAATGTCCTTGAAATACAACTAAATTTAACTATTTTTTTATATTGTCCCATCTTTCTATCGTCCCGATCCAGCGATATGAAGGTAAGTCTCTTATCTTGTGTGCTTAACTTGCAATCTTTAGTTGAAAATATCTGACTACGGATGCAATCTAGTAGTAGTTCCTTTTAGGGTTTTGCATCTATAGCAGTTCTCAGTTACGCGCGTGTACATCAAAAAAACCTAACCCCCAAAGGGTTCCCACCTCTCCCTAACCCTCTCCTAAAAGGAGAGGGGAAAGGAATAATGTTTTTAGCTGAAAGGGGAGTAAAAATCAAAGCCTCTCTCAAGAGTAGGAGAGAGGTTTTCCTCCAGAGGTCAGAGTGTACTGCATCCAATCGAGAAGGGCTATATGCTTCACAGGGTCTGAAAACATCTGCTACAGATGCAAACTACTACTATTAGTTCCTTTGCCGGTTGTGCATCTATCTGAAGATAGAGTTTTAAGACAATCATCATGATATTAGCGGAATTTTTTATTCCCCACGGACACTGCTATCTCTGGAAGCCTGAGTTAGTAGGTTTACATATTGTCTCAGATGCGTTGATAGCGCTGGCTTATTACTCAATTCCAGTAACGCTAACGTATTTCGTCGCCAAGAGGAAAGATGTACCCTTCAACTGGATTTTCCTGCTGTTTGGTGCATTCATCGTTTCCTGTGGCACGGGTCACATAATGAACATCTGGACGCTTTGGCATCCCAACTATTGGCTGTCGGCTTTTGTCAAAGCGTTTACTGCCGTTGTCTCTTTATATACGGCTTTTGAGCTAGTCTCGTTACTTCCAAAAATCCTGGCAATGCCCAGCGCTGCTCAATTTGAAGCCGTGAAAAATGAA
>CBDTXL010000175.1:0-9179 GCA_965364435.1 uncultured bacterium | reverse complement strand
GTAAGTTCCTCTTCTGCTTGCTTGTACTTGGTAATATCCTCCATTGTCGCGAGGTTAGTTCCTAACCCCAGCAGCGTACCTAGTACCCAGTAAAGACAAACTTCGTATTGGTACCGTTATTTTATGCGCCAGTCCTTAGAGGAGGGTTTTTCAGTGGCAATGACGTGTAGATCGACATCTTTGAGATATCGCACTAACTGCTGAACTAGGGAACCCCGCCAGAATAACTCCCAACGCGATTTCTGAGATTGTCCCAGCACAACTTGAGTAATGTGATATTTCTGAGCTGTTTGTGCGATCGCTTCGGCAACATTAGTACTCTTTACCCGTAAAAACTCACCTCCAACTTGACGGCAAAGATGCTCGCACGTTTCAACATATAAGCTTTCATCCTTGGTTAAGAAGCGCTCTGGGTGATCGATAAATACCGCAAACAAACGTGCCCGCATCACACTAGCTAGCCGCGCCCCTCTTCGCAGCAGTTGGGCGGAGTTGGGATAAGTCGAAACACACACCAGTACCCGCTCGTGAATACTGCAAACTTGATGCTCAAATGCCGCTTCTTCAATATTGTCAGCCACTTCCCGCAGGGCTAACTCCCGTAGGGCGACTAAGTGACGCCGTTGGAAGAAATTTTGTAGGGATTGCTCAATTTTTTCCGGCGCGTAGATTTTGCCCTCGATTAACCGCTCTTGCAGGGTTTCGGGTGTTACATCGACGACTACAACTTCTGTTGCTTCATCCAGAAGACAGTCAGGAATTCGCTCACGTACCACAACCCCCGTAATTTTTGCTACCAAGTCATTGAGACTTTCTAAGTGTTGAATATTAACCGTTGAATAGACATCAATACCAGCTTCTAGTATGACTTCAACATCTTGGTAGCGCTTTTCTCGTGCTGAACCCGGTACGTTTGTATGAGCCAGTTCATCGACAAGCACTAACTGAGGCTGACGCGCCAGAATCGCATCTGTGTCCATTTCTCCTAACGTGACGCCGCCGTGAATGATCGCTTTTTTCGGAACAACTTCTAGCCCAAGTGCCTTTTGGGCTGTTTCTGCACGCCCATGAGTTTCTAGGACGCCAATAACTACATCAATTCCTTGTTCCTTAAGGTCGTGAGCTTCTTCCAACATTCGATAAGTCTTGCCGACGCCGGGAGCCATGCCGATATACATTTTGTGCTTGCCACGACGGCGGGAGGACGGCGAGGAGTAGGTTTGGGTAGTACTCATACTGAGTTGCTGCTCTTAGTAGAATTTAACGAACCACAGAGGCTCAGAGGACGCTCTCGGTAAGAGAAAGAGAGAGTTATACGTTTGAATGCAACTAGGTATCAAGCGACTAGCAATCTCACTTTGACTAATCATGGAGCAGAATAATTTTGAATTCAGCAACGCCAATTCTTAATTGAGTGCAACACAGCCGTTTGTAGGGGCAAGGGTATTATCGTGCCCTTACCGCGTGGTAGGCTTCGATGAGTCTAACGCCAGATTAAGTTTGAGTACATTCACTCCAGGCTCACCAAAGATGCCAAGAAATCTACCATCCGTGTTTTTAGCAACGAGAAGCTCAACTTGATTGGGATTAAGCGATCGCACTTTTGCCACCCGTTGGATCTGCGCTCTCGCTGCCTCAATACTAATGTGAGGGTCTAAGCTAGAGCCAGATGTATAAACTAAATCAGCAGTTGGTTGAATCCCCGCTTGTTTGAGCTTGTCTACATCCTCACGAATCCGTTTAATTAAATCTGGCTCGTCTGGTTTTCTATTATCTTTGAGTAGCTGTACTGTATTACTGGGAGCCAGGTTACTAGCACCAGATACACCTGTTTTGAGGACATTATTCTTATCATCCTTCGGGTCAGCCGTACTATAACTCGTCGTGCTAGGGCGTGATTTAAAATAACGGTCAGAAGCAAAAGGTTGACCAATTAAAGCTGAACCTATCACCTGTCCTTGGGCATTTTTAATCAAGCTACCATTTGCCTGATAAGGTAATACGGCTTGACCCACGCCAATCATAAACAACGGATAAATCAATGCCGTTAAAACCCAGAGAACAAGCGTCGAACGAATGCCTGTGATGATATCCCTAACCATAATTTAGAAGCGCTCCGGCTGAAAAATCACAACAAAAAGGTAAATCGAAAGACCCGCTATTACCATTCCCAACATGCCTAGGGCATAAGCCGCCTTGCGGGTAATCTCTGCACCCGTAGCCGCATCAACAGCCGGAGCAATCAGCAGATTCAAGCACAGCAAAAGAAATATCTGTATTGGCAGTGGATTTTTTTGCCATTGCTCACCTACTAGTTCCATTACCTCACTAAAGCCTCTAGGCAAACTCTCCTTCCACAAATCAACTCGCTTCATAACTCTCCTCCAACTCTTAACTCCGTGTCCTCTGCGCCTGGAGTGGTTCGTTACCTAAGCCAACCCAATCGCAGCAATCAAGAAATCAATAACTTTAATTCCCAAAAACGGCGCAATAACTCCTCCCAATCCATAAATCAGGATATTATCCCGCAGCAGCCGATTAGCACTAACAGGTCTAAAATTAACGCCCTTTAGCGCTAACGGAATCAATGCAGGAATAATTAGAGCGTTATAAATCAGCGCCGACAAAATCGCAGAATTAGCACTCGCTAACCCCATAACATTAAGGCTACCAACAGGAGCAAACATTGCGGGAATAATTGCGAAGTACTTGGCAATATCATTCGCTAACGAAAACGTCGTCAACGCCCCACGAGTAATCAGCAACTGCTTACCAATCGTCACCAAATCGATTAGCTTAGTGGGGTCAGAATCCAAATCCACCATATTCGCCGCTTCCTTCGCCGCTTGGGTGCCAGAATTCATCGCCAAGCCTACATTTGCCTGAGCCAGGGCTGGTGCATCATTCGTACCATCACCCGTCATTGCTACTAGCTTGCCCTGCGCCTGTTCCCGTTGAATCACCTCAATTTTGTCTTCTGGCGTGGCTTCAGCAATGAAATCATCTACCCCAGCTTCAGCCGCAATCACTTCCGCAGTAATTCGGTTGTCACCTGTCAACATGACAGTCCGGACGCCCATCCGCCGCAATTGGTCAAAGCGTTCGCGGATACCGGGTTTAACAATGTCTTTGAGATAGATAATGCCGTAAAGTTCGGCGTTCTTACAGACAGCTAGGGGAGTGCCACCCAAGCGCGAAACCCGTTGATAAGCGTCATCGAGTTCTGGCGTCAGGCTACCACCGCGAGAGCGAACAAACCCTTTAATCGCATCTACCGCACCCTTACGCACCTCAGTACCCTCTAGCAAATCAGTGCCACTCATGCGAGTTTTGGCGGAAAACTCAATTCCTTGTGCTGTATTGCGGTCAAAATCTACCGTGGCACCCAACTTTTCAGCTAGCCGTACAATTGACTTACCTTCCGGTGTCTCATCAAACACGCTTGCTGCTAAAGCTACACGAGCAATATCTTGTTGTGAGTAACCGTTGACGGGAATAAACTCTTCTGCCAAGCGGTTTCCTAGGGTAATCGTGCCTGTTTTGTCCAACACGAGGGTATTAACGTCACCGCAAGCCTCAACCGCCCGTCCAGAGGTTGCTACTACGTTAAACTGAGCAACTCGATCCATCCCCGCAATCCCGATCGCACTCAGCAATCCCCCAATTGTTGTGGGAATTAGCGCTACCAACAGGGAAATCAAGAGGACGACACCAACCGGACTGCCGACATAGTTAGCAATAGGTGGGATTGTCGCGACAACAATCAAAAAGACGAGAGTGAGAACGGCAAGCAAGACGGTAAGAGCAATCTCATTCGGCGTTTTCGTCCGTTCCGCCCCTTCTACTAGGGCTATCATGCGATCGAGGAAGCCCTTACCGGGGTCGGCGGTTACTCGCAACGTCAGTTCATCTGAGAGAATGCGCGTACCACCCGTGACGGAACTGGCGACATCACTCCCCGGTTCTTTCAGTACTGGCGCTGATTCTCCGGTAATTGCTGATTCATCTACCGAGGCAACTCCGGCAATCACTTCCCCATCGGCAGGGATGATGTCACCCGCAATTACTTTAATTTGATCGCCTTTACGCAGAGTTGTAGAACTTACCTCCTCAAGTGATCCATTAGGTAAAAGTTTCCTCGCCGTGGTATCTGATTTAGTGGAACGCAAGGAATCCGCTTGGGCTTTACCCCGTCCTTCGGCAACGGCTTCAGCAAAGTTGGCAAATAGAACGGTGAGAAATAAAATTGCGGTTACTAAGCCGTTGAATAGGCGCTGATTTTGACCTGGTACTGGTCCGAATAGGGTTGGGTCAATCGTCAGTAAGGCGGTGATAATGGTACCAACCCAGACAATGAACATGACTGGGTTTTTCATCATCACTCGCGGATTGAGTTTGACGAATGCATCTCGAAAGGCTCTTTGATACAGCCCTTGTGTATTGACTTGGCGCTGTTTCTTTTTATGCGATCGCTTTTCACCAGTAGGGGGCTGGGTTTGGGGATTGGGGGAATCGATTTTATCCTGTGTGCTCATTAGTAGGGATTTTAGGATTTATCGGAAAAGGGGATACAAGAAGATTTGAAACCGCAGATACACGCAGATGTATTCTTCTCTTTTCTTGCTTGAAGCGATCTCTTATCCCCCGGCAGCTAGTCTGAAGGATTCGGCAATCGGTCCTAAGGCGAGAACTGGGAAGAAGGTTAGCGCCCCCAGGATGATGATGACTCCAGCTGTAACGCTGGTGAATAGTTTTGTATCGGTGCGGAGAGTACCAGGGGTTTCGGGTACGGGTTGTTTGCGATAGATACTGTCTGCCAAGAGTAGAAGGGCAATAATTGGGAGGTAGCGTCCTGCTAAGAGACTGATACAGGTGCTGAGATTCCACCACAGTGCGGTTGGTGCGGGTTGAGTATCTGCTAATCCTTCCAATCCAGAACCGTTATTGGCGGCGGCTGAGGTGTATTCGTAAACCACCTGGGAAATGCCGTGGAAAAGAGGGTTGCTAATGCCACTGAGGGTATCGGGAAAAGCAAGTGCGATCGCAGATGGAATTAAGACAACAATGGGGTGAACTAGCAGAATTACACTGGCAAGGACAATTTCTCGTTTTTCAATCTTACGACCGAGAAATTCTGGGGTGCGTCCCACCATTAAACCTGTTAGAAATACGGTCAAAATCAGGTAAATAAATAGATATGCCGTTCCCGTTCCCTGACCACCCCAAATTATTTGGATAAACATATTGAACAGTGTGGCAAAGCCGCCTGGAGGCATTAAGGAATCATGCATTCCGTTAACTGCACCACACATAGTAGCCGTAGTTGTCACTGCCCAAAGTGCCGTTTGTGCCCAACCAAATCGGACTTCCTTGCCTTCCAGATTGGGTTGTTGTCCACCCAAGATCGTGTTAACGAGAGGATTTCCCTGATACTCGCCAATGGCAGTAATCATAATCAGGGCAACATAGATGATGAAAACCATCCAAAACAGTAACCAGCCCTGCTTTTTATTCCCTGCAAAAATGCCGTAAGTATAGATTAGCGAGGCTGGGATGCAAACCATTGCGATCGTTTCTATTAGGTTAGAACCCCCATTGGGATTTTCATAGGGGTGAGCAGAGTTGACAGCAAAAAAGCCACCACCGTTTTCTCCCAACTCTTTAATCGCTTCAAAATGTGCTACCGGACCAAGGGCAATCTTTTGAGTAGCTCCCTCCAGGGTTGTTGCCGTTGCTGGTCCTCCCAAGGTTTCGGGTACACCTAAGATGATTAGTAATAAAGCAATAACAATGGAGAGGGGAAGTAAAAGTCGCGTGATGGATTGGGTTAAATCTACATAAAAGTTTCCTAACGCTCTACCCGTTAAACCGCGAATAAAGGCAATTCCTACGGCTAACCCTGTTGCCGCAGAAGTAAACATTAAAAAACCTAGTCCTGCCATCTGGCTGAGATAGCTAAAGGTAGTTTCGCCAGAGTAGTGTTGTTGGTTTGTATTAGTCAAAAATGAAATAGTGGTGTGCAATGCTGTATCCCAGTTAGGGGCATTTAAGCCTGTGAGATTTAAGGGAAGAACTCCCTGAAGCATGAGGAGCAAGTAGACAAATACACCCATAGCTAGGTTGCTATATAGCACCGACCGAGCGTACTGCCAACCTGTCATATTCTCTTGATGCCGGATACCACTAGTGGTGTAGATAATGCCCTCGACTGGTAGCATTACTGGGTCAAAAACCGTTCTTTGTCCTAGGAATACACGAGCAATGTAATTTCCTAAAAAAGGAACAATCACTACTAATATCAGTAGCGTGAAGGCAATCTGTAAAAATCCTTGCAGCATTAATGAGCAAGACTCCTGAAAATGTAGATTTTTAACTTAACTACAAAAACTGTAAGTTAATCAACAATAAATATTTTATTGAATAATCAATTTGCAGCCAATATAATGAACTATCTATATAGTGTTCAGGAAAAATACATCTGGAGATATATACCAATCCTATTAGAGTTGTGAAAAATCAGCGGTTCAGATACCCGACTTCAAGCGAGAAGTCGGGTATCTCGCCTTCACGAATCATTTAGAACTGCTATAGGTAGTGACAAAAGATGGTATGAGCTGAATAAAAAGGCTGTTAATATTAAGTATCAAGTTATGAAAAAAGAGTTTTTACAAGGAATGAGCAGGTGCTATCAGTGGTGGTTGAAGATTCAGCGGTTTGTGCTGAGGAATAATCCACATCATAAAACCTGCTTTCTAATTGCAAGCATATTTACTGTAGTAATGACCTTAGAATATGTCACGCCAGTAGATTATGTATTTGGCTACCTCTATACGGGACCAATTTTACTGGCTAACCCTCGCTTAAATCGTTTTGCGACGTTTCAAGTAACACTGTTCGCTTCTGGGTTAACGCTTTTTAATCTAGTGTTTCCTCATCTAGAACATATTAATCCGGCAACAGTAGCCAATCGAATAATTGCAGTGATGGCATTGGTGGTGACAGGAGTTTTAAGCGATCGCACTCGTCGGTATGAAGAAGCGATCGCACAGCAAAAGGCTCAATTACACGCCCAAGAACAGCTAGCAAGCATTAGGGAAGATTTTGCCTCGACTCTTACCCACGACCTTAAAACGCCTCTCCTGGGAGCGATTGAAACGCTGAAATCTTTGCAAAAAGGTCAGTTTGGGGAAGTGACGGCAGTACAACAAGATGTTTTCGGGATGATGACTCGTTCTCACCAATCCACATTGCAATTGGTAGAAACCATTCTGGATGTTTATCACAATGATACAGAAGGCTTAAAACTGCATTTGACTCCGATGAATCTGGTTGCTGTAGCAGAGGAAGCGATCGCGACTCTGACAGATTTGGCAGTAACCCGCCGGGTGTATCTTTGTCTTGGCTATGGCGAATCTGACTTTCGTCGGTCTGTATGGGTCAATGGAGATGCCTTACAATTGCAGCGAGTCTTCAGCAATTTACTGATCAATGGCATTAACCATTCTCCACGCGGCGGCAAAGTCGAAGTCGTACTAGAGTCAGACTCACTTTACCATTGGGTAAAAGTTATTGATAATGGACCAGGAATTACTGGCAACGAACTTCCCCACTTATTTGAGCGGTTTTATCAAGGACATAGCGATCGCCTTGCCGTAGGTTCGGGCTTGGGCTTATACCTGAGTCGTCAAATTATTGAAGCTCATGGCGGTACAATTTGGGCAGAGAACCGAACTCTACATGGTGCCTTGTTTGGCTTCCGACTCCCTGCTTGCCCACCCAATAACTAATGACTAAGCTGCGGATTCTGCTAGTTGAAGATGATGAACTGTTCCGCCTGGGACTGTATATGCGCTTACAACGGGAACCAGGGTTAGAAGTCATTGCCGAAGCGGTTGATGGCGAAATGGCTGTGGAATTGACCAATCAGCATTTACCAGATGTCGTTTTGCTGGATGTGGGATTACCGGGAATTGGTGGTGTTGAGGCGTGTCGTCAAATTAAGCTACAGCATCCAAAGATGCCCGTTTTGGTTTTAACCTCTCATTCTCAAAAGCCGCTAATTGAACGGCTGATTGCCGCCGGTGCTTGTGGATACTGCTTAAAAGGGATTGAAGCCGAACTATTGATTTTGGCATTGCGATCGGTGGCGGCAGGGGCATCCTGGTGGGATCAAACGGGCACAGCAGAAATTCGGGCAGCGCTAACCGGCAATCCGCCAGCACTCGCAAAGAGAGTTGGAGAGTCTGAGAATCCTTTAACACAACGAGAGCAAGAAATTCTAGCGCTGATCGCGGCAGGAAAGACGAATCAAGAGATTGCCCAACTACTGCATATTGCTATAGGCACAGTTCGGGTTCATGTCCATGCGATTTTACAAAAGCTGGAAGTACGCGATCGCACTCAAGCAGCAGTTCTGGCAATCCAAAAAGGATTAGTAGCAGCAGAACTGTTAGCAAAGTGAAGCGATCGCTTTCCTGATAGAAGTGCTTGTAATAAGTCTAAATACTGGAAGTCTTTTTCTGTAGGGGGTAAGGCTCCTGTTAATTGCTTTTAGCTTCTTCTGGCAGCGGTTGCCCCACCTGAGGCTCGGTACCGGCAAGGATACGCTCAATGTTGCTACGGTGGCGGAATATAACGTACAAGCCAGCGGCAGCAGCAAACAGCGGGTAAGGTAGTGGCTGCCCTAGGATAATCATCAGGAAAGAAACCGCGATCGCACCCGCAATCGAACCCAGGGAGACAATCCGTGACAACGCCAGTACGATGGCAAACACTCCTAAAGTTCCTAAGCCGACAGGTAGACACATTGCCAGCAGGGGTTGGCGACATCTGAACATGCGGCAAATGTTTGAGCAGTTAAGTGGGAGTTAGTGCAATCCGCCGTTGATTCATCACCATAATGCGATCGCAATATCGGTGCCAGTGAGAGGCGGCACGATATAACTTGACAAATTTACAGAAATCTGTATAAAAACCAACTCCTGCGATCACCCTATTTGCCGCGGTTAAAGCGGTTGCATTGATTCTCCCCTTTTTCAAAGTATTAAATGTATAAATCGCATAATTTTAATGCATTTAACGCATGAATTGGGCAATATTGCTTCTTGAGATACAGCTGAATGGTACTAAGTTAAGGGACATTAGAGGACGGGACTTACGCAAAGAAAGCCTCTAAATCA
>CBDTXL010000174.1:0-9313 GCA_965364435.1 uncultured bacterium | reverse complement strand
AAAACTGGTTTATCCACTGCTGCTATTGTACCTCACTAGACTAGGAAACGCTATAATGTTTTTTCACGTACAAAGTCAGCCGCTGCTCTCGCCGATTCGGCAAGAATAGTATCTGTGTTTGGGGTAAGTATGAACTACCCCGCCCATGCTCAATCGCATGGACGAGGTTTCTGACGCTTCAACGCTCCCAGTTGCTTCATGCTTGGGCAATCAGTAGAGCTGGGCAGCTCACCGTCTAAAGAGGCAAGTTCCTTACCCCTTGCCCAAATCTCGTTGACTTGGGCAGCATTAACATCTCTATCTTCGATGTGGTTACAGTTGGGATTTGAGCAAACATGGACTCTATCATTTAGAGTTTTAGGTGTCAGTTCCCTACATTTGGCACAGCGCTGAGTAGGCTTAAGGGTTCGAGTGGGAGACTCTAAATAAAAGCCGCCAGCTTCCGCTGCTTTATAAGCTAGTAAGTCTCCGATGATGCCAAACCCAACCTCTAAAATTGAGCGGTTAAGTCCGGCTTTTTGTTTCTTCCTCTTGCCCTTCTTTGCTTTGCTCGTCATCGCTTTGACATTGAGTTGCTCACCTGCAATTAGGCTATTACCGCTAACTATCTTACTGGTAGTTTTGTGCAACCAATCTTCTCTTTGACGAGTAACCTTACGCTGTAGTTTAGAAACTTTAAGGCGTTCTTTCTTCCATCGTCGCGAAGCTAAAAGGCGTTTGTTCCTATTAGGAGAACGTTTTCTTCGCAGATTTTTAGATGCAGCTTTGACTTTGAGTTTACCGCCTTTTAGAAAGTCAGGTTTACTGATTTTCTCTCCAGTGGAAAGGGTTACAGCCTCCTTGCAACCTAGATCGATACCGATAGAACCTGTACCTGTTTGGCGTTCGGGTTGGCACTGAACTGTTATTGAGGCATACCAATAACCGTGACGATAAACAATCGTGCAGGTTGTTGGTTTACCCCAGGTTCTGGCACAGCCTCGCATCTGCATTCTTCCTAGATTAGAAAGGATGAGATGTCCGTTGTTCCCATTTGTCTCAACTTGCCATCCAGCAATACAAGGATAAGTCCATCCGCTGTAATGACGAATGGACTAAAATTTTGGATATTTCCCTAATCCCTTAAAGAATCTGGCATAGGCAAAGTCTACTCTCTTTAAAGTTGCTTGTAGAGCATGACTCCCTAGTTCTTTGTATTCTGGCCATTCTTTCTTGAATTCGGGTAAACAGTTTTGTTGCTGGAAATAATCAATCTTGTTACCAAACTTTTGGTATTCGGTTTTTCGATGGGAAAGCACCGCATTGTACAAATCCTTGTGCAACCGCCTCCAATAACTCATCTTTTGAGCCTGAGTCTTGGAGGGGTAGAGTCGGAATGTAATGCGGCGCGTTATACTCATGGCTAATAGTATAGCTTATAGAGTACATGAAGACAAGTAAGCTCCACTCTCATAGGCACTGCGTTTACAGAATAAATATTCATATAGTGTTTGTAACAAAATACCGTAAGAAAGTCATTACTAAGGAAATCCTAGAAGACCTCAAAGAAATATTCTCAAGGCTCTGCAATAACGCCAAAAGTGAATTAGTGGAATTTAATGGAGAAGCTGACCACGTTCACCTACTGGTGGATATCTCACCTGATATCGCCCCATCTAAGCTAGTAAATACTCTTCAAACTATTTCCAGTCGAATGATTCGCAAGAAATACCAAGATCACTTAAAACCTTTCTACTGGAAACCAGTCTTCTGGACTGGTGCTTATTTTGTAACCTCTAGTGGTGGTGCGCCTCTGGAGGTTCTTAAGCAATATATTGAGAATCAGGATAGCCCTATAGATATAAATACGGACTCGCGCTAGACCCCGCCCATGCTAAAACGCATGGACGAGGAATGCGCGCTCGATATGTTCAATGCTCCCCCTAAATAACCTAGAGCTTTGCAGTAGTAATCAGAGAGGTTAGTGGCTGCCAACCGCTTCACAACCTGGTAATCGCCTTTGTGAAAAGCTGAAAGAGCTTCGCGGTGTAAATCGGATTCAGGTTCTCCCAGTACTATCAAGATCGCGCTAACAGCCTTGTTTACACGCTCTAGGTTGAGTTCTGTATTAATTGCTGTGGTCATAGTTATTACTTCCAGTTCGCCTCACCCCTGCCCTTACTTTTGCCGTCACTGGTGCCAGAGGCGGGGGTGTGTTTCTTGGTGTCTCTGGCTGTTATTACGTCAATAAGTATCTGAGCCACAAGGAAGCTGATAGAGCGCTGTTCCTCCGCAGCCCATTCCTCAAGCTTCCGCTTAATCTCAGGCGGCACATAAGTTTGAACGCTTTCTCCCTTCGGTGGCATTGTATCTGTGAATATTAGTGACACCAAAATTATCACCCCTCACTTTACTGAAAAGAATTTTTTGGGAAAGTACTTTACATCAAAGTACCTAAAATTTAAGATAACAGACATAAGCAAGAAATGTGAAACGAGCGGTGCAGCATATCCCTCTCATAGTCTGACCAGGTAAAACCCCTAAAACGGTTATCCAGCATTGGTTCTGAAGACTAAGCGAATGAGGCTGTACAAGCAAGTTCACACTCAGCTGCTCATTCAGATTTTTTGCACAAAAGGATGCATACACAACCATGCCAACCCCTTCTGCAATGAAGGTCAGGCGGTGCGGTCAATTCCTTGATATCCCCATTCGCAAGGGTGAAGCGGCTCGATTCCTCGGAGTCCACCGCAACACTGTGACAAAGTGGGATTATTTTGCTCGACATCACATCGACAATTACCGGATGCACTTCGAGCAATCAGGGTCAAAAGAGCAAGCACCGTTAACCCCATATCGGTTCTGGGTTCTTACGAGACTCAAAGAGCTTTACAGGATTTATCGAGACGAATCCTTGATCGAGAAGTACGTATTGGCTCATCCCTACGATTTCAGCTATCGCACATTTTTTGAATTACGCAAACAGGAGAAACAAGCATCATGAATAAGCCTCAAGTGATGGAGAAATTTGGTTTCTTTGATAGCGAAGAGTTTGATGCTTTGTTACTGGATTTAGGTATTGACCCAGAATTGGAAACATTGACTGATGAGCAGATTGAAGCCATCAAAAACCACGTCACGGTTTTTGCCAGTTCTCTTGCCGCACTAAAAGCAGAAGCTAACACGGTGAACGGGAACGGCAATGGACACCAGACCTACACCCCACCATCGGGGTCAATGACCGTCATCACAAACCAAGGTTTACAACTGGCAAAAGAAACTGGATTACAAATTAGCCAAGGTGCGTTAGAAACCCTGTCGCAAATGACGTTTGATAAGGGTCGTCTTGACGCGGCGTTTTTAGAAAATGCATACTGGCTAGGATTTTTGCGGCAACAAAATCAACTCCGTGCCGCTAACACCGAAAAATTTATCCAGATGATGCAGGCGCAACAAAACCAGAACATAAACATTGAAAAACTGGCAACGGATGCTGGACTACTGAACAATTCCGAACTCGTAAAAAAACTCTCTCTGGCAGCAGCAGCGACGGAACGAACCAGCCTGAACGATGCCGTTGCGACAGCGACAGCTTGGTAGAGCTGATGGAGGCACTCTTAACCGCTAGCGTTAGCGGTAGCGACTTACCTGGAGCGTCAGAATCTCTGCGCCTCTATTACGAAAACAAACTGAAAAATCTTATCAGCAACCAACAAAAATCCCCTGAGAAAACATCCATGTCACACGTTATCGCTCTCACCACCCTCACAGCTACAGCCTGCGCTATCAGTTTGGCTTTCGCGCCTGCTGGCATTGCCTTTGGATTGCTAGTTCTCGGCGCGGGACTGGTAGCCAGAGACTAATGCAGAACTATTCTTCAATCGCGCTAGTACGGAGCTAACCCTATGGATTGCCACCATGCACTTGATTTTATCCCTGAAAAAGACGAAGCAACGCTTCGCCTCAAGGAGAACCCCCGCTCAACCCTCTACCACTGCATCCAACACCTACTTAACGCCCTACAAAAAGAGGCTAACCCCAAGGAAAAACAAGCCTTATTCCGCTCGCTGGAATGGTTAGGCATTGCAGAAATCAAGGGTTGTGCCGATGAAACTGAAACGGATGGTGAAGCCAGCGCTGACGAAGTGAACAATCAAGAGCGCTGACCTTCTCTCCCAGACCGACAAATAAACCGATTAGGAGATTTCATTCATTATGCCTTGGATATCTATTAATCCGGATTCGGAACCGAGAACTTCGGTAGAAGCCGCCGCCTACATTATCGGCGTCGAGCCAGAGGAGATTACCCCGACACAGATGGCAATGGCCTACAACTTACTTAACCCAACTGTCACCGAAGTGGAGACTGCCCCCTCAACAGGTTGGACGAAGAGAACCTTCGATTCTCTATTTGATGAGGTCGATGAGGATGAGGAAAGCGAGTCATGACATTTTCAACCAGCGCCAAGCCACTAGGTTACTACGTGGGGGGTGACCAACTTTTTGAACAATTACAAGACCGTTATGGCTGCTATTTCGAGAGCATGGAGCGCCACTGGAAGCTAATTTTCCGGGCAGCCCTGTGCGCTTATCAGGTGATGCGCCCCATCTGGGATGACGAGGCTAATTCCATCAGCTGTGCAGACAGCTGCATTGCAGGTGGTGGCGGAGATGACTACAACATCTGGGATGAGAACCCAGAACTGGCGGACTTCATTAACCTTAGCTGCGACTCCTTAAGCAAGAGTGACCTTGAGGGACTGATTGAAGCACTCACGGCACAGCTAAGAGGATAAGTGCAACCTGACTGGGGTTGAAGATAACACACAATGCCCCTGGCTCAATTGCTGGGGGCAAGACATGAGGAATTTAAACAAATGAGCAGTTCCCTCACCCGTATCCAAAAAACCGAAGTAGCTTCAATTGTAGAGGAAGCCCTAGCTGTCACTCCCAAACGCCACCAAACCGAACTGATGCAGGCTTTTGGCTACTTGGCTCTGTGTTTTGTTGAAGAACGAAACTCTGCACATTTAGCCGACATCCAGAAACTGATTGACGCGGCTAAAGCCAATGATGCACTAGCGCTTTCCCAAATGCAGAACCAACTTTTGGCAGAGATGCAGCAGTTGAGACAGGAGACACGCTCCGGCTTATTAAAAGTAGAGATGTGTCTATCTCTCATAAAGACCCAGTACAACCAACTTGAACAGCGTCTTAGCTCCCTGGAGCAGCGTCGGCCAGAAGTCCTGTACGTAGAATCAAAGCCTGTCTTTAACTACTACATCGACAACAGCTACACCGATAACTCAAAACACAGTAGTACAACAACCACCGGGGGAAATATCGAGGCACTAGCCTGGACTATCGTCGCGATTTTCTTCACAGTCCTGGCTTGCTCTCTTCTCCCTTATGGCAGGAGGTAAGACCGATGAACACATTTCTGGCTTTAGCATTTGTGGTCAGCTTAGCGGGTTCGGTTGCAGGTCCAGTGGGTGCTGTATTGTTCAAGTCCTACCAAGACGAGCGCAAGCGAATTGAAGCCGGTCATGAGCCAACCTACCTGTCTTATACCACAGAAGAAATTTACGATCCACAAGAGCATCGGCACCCAGAAGTCGTGGAGGAAAAGGAGGGTTCCAGCTTGGGAAAAACTCTCGCTCTGCCAGTAAAGATAGAAGCCGTAACTGAAGCGGCTACTGAGCAGAGCATCAGGAGTGAAGACATTATCAGTAAAGCAGCAGCTACCACCCTCAGCATCGTGTTTACAGCCCCTCCTGGGTGCGGTAAGACCACAACAGAACTGGCTTGGCTGGCTAAAGTGTTTGACCTTTACCCAGACGCAAGTGTGCTGATTACCTCTCAAAAAAACGATAGCTTCTTGGGGTTAAGCGAGATACCAGGCATCTTAACCGTTCTGGATGGCATCGACCCAAAGCCCCTAGCTGACCAAATTGACAGGGTATTTAACATCCTTCAGCAACGGAAGAGCCTCCCCAAGTCAAGGCGTCATGAGTATGAAGGTAAACCCGTCTGGCTACTGCTGGGGGACTGGTTCGCCACCTGCAACAGCTTGGCTAATAACAAGCGATACAGCGACCTTTGGAATGATATCAAGACCAAAATCGGCTTAATCATCACTGTCGGGCGTGAGTTTTTGGTAGGCATTGCCTGCGACACCCATAGCTTTAACACAGCTGCCCTGGGCATTGCCAATGACGCCAATATTAGGGACTGCTTGAACATCATGGCACTGGGGAAGATTAGCCGTAATGAAGATGGACAAGAGCAGGGGGGTTATGGCGCGATCGCTAAAGCTATTGGTAACAAGTTGGTCGTAGACGATGACACAATTCGCTCCCAACTGCTCAAAGAGCTTACACACATGGCGCTCTTGTCAGACCAGACCGGACGACCAGTTTTGTTTACTACGATGGGCCATCCTCCCAGAATGATGCTACTGCCTGACTTGAGGCGATATGAAAGCTACCAGTTACCTGCTTCCATTTTAACTCATGTAGCGAACCGCCTTAATACCCCAGAGCCAGTCAATTCACCACAATCGCTCAAGCATCAGTTAGACATTAGCTTTATTAACTTGAAAGTTTCTGACGACTTAGCCGAACCCTTAAGAACCATTTGGTTGTTCTGTAAAGAGCAGGCATCTTGGGCAAGCGTTAGAGATATTCAACGAAAAAACTTTGCTGTCTTAAAAGGTAAGACTGCTCAAGAAATTCATCGCTACTTAGGTCTTTTAGCAGACCTAGGGTATGGCGAAATAGACGAGTCAGACAAGTCACCGTCCGCTGTCGCCTTTAAGGCTTACTAGCCTTTAACTACGACGCGACAAACATGACAGCGTCCCGCGACAGGACGCGACACGCGACACACGACAAGCACGTTATCACAACCCACATCAATGAAAGGAGAAAACAATGAGAGCGCCTTGGATGTATAGATTTGGAGCGATTGCTTTATTATTTGCGGGAGGATTAGCCATCTGGGTTGATGCCAGTTTATCAAGAGAATGGATTGCCAATACTACAAAAGCTGATGAAGTAATTCCCGGTTTATCTGGGGGCATGGCATTTATCATCGCTACCCTAGCCTCAGCCTTTGGAGCCATTGCCACTAATCCTGTTAGTTGGCGAATCCTCTACATGCAGAGTAAGCGGCTGGCAGGAATTAATGACACCAATGAGCGGTTACTCAATCTGATTGGCTATGGAATGCTGAGCCTATTCATTCTTTTAGGCTTTATTTTCGTCTACGGTGTTGACCTAATCAGCACCCACCACCGCGTGCAGAACTTTTGGCTGACAGTCGGGATTGTCTTTTTTGGTGATTTGTGCTTCATGTGTGCCGTGCCACTGTGGATGCTTTCTACCACATCCAAAGTAGCGATTGACGAGTTCCACGAGAAAATGGGCCGAGCTAATGGTGGAACACAGCGCACGGTCAATACACAGGGACGGAGGTTTGAGTAATGTTGATTACACTCGTCTTTGACACGGAATTCTTTGCCGATAAGATGTTTTAGAATTTTTACAAGACGACCCAGAACTTTCTTGATAACAATAGAGTCGCTCTTTGTTTTCGTCTTGTGAATGTAAATAGGGCAATCGCTACATCAGCCCCAGTAACACCGACACATTTAAAAGGAATTAAGACTTTGCCTGATTTCATCTTCGCCACACTGTTGTTTACTGCATACTTCTGCTTTACCTGCTGCTTATTGCACAATCCTAAAGATGAGGCTACTACCTCTAACTCTGTGCAAGGAATGACAGAAGCAAGTTTAACTGTCACATCAATAGCGCAAGCCGTTGCACAGGAAACACAATCTGCCACACCCCTAGACGATGAACTGGAAGAAGACGCTAAAGAAGAACCAGCCGCCGCCATAGAGGAAGAAACAATCGAACAACAGGAAACAGAACCAGCAAAAGTAACAGTGGAGGAACCCGCCTTAGCTGTAGAACCCGCAAAAGAATCACAGACCTCACCGACACTTGAACAGCTACTTGAGGGTATTAACCTCGACAAGCTTCAGTTACGCCCTGCACGGAAAATTGCAAGCCGTCTCAACATCGCGCAGAAAGTCGGTGGTAAAGATCAGCCGCTGGGATTCCTTCGCGCCCAGATTAAGAAGCGCCTTTCGGAGAAGCCCCAAGAGGTTGCGCTAGTGATTAAGGAAGTCGAGAGAGCCAGTTAAGTTGAAGGGGCGACCGCCGCAATATTTCGCCCCAACTCCCACAAGGAATTAACAAATGATACCCCCAGTACTCATCGCTGGGGGTTCTTCTCTGACGGGGTGTCGGTGGGAAAAGAGCCGGGGCTGCGGGGATAGAAGGCAACCAACGGACTGAAAATTAAGCGGTCAACCCGAAGGGTTGTTCTCGCTTGTCGCAAGAGCGTCACTCTCTCCCTGTCTTATTGATTAAGATGACCTTTGCGTGCCAGATAAAGCGTCACAACTGGGAATTTCTTTTGTTTTTTGACGGATCTTGAGGCGTAGCTTGTGTGGAGTCGTCAAACATCACTTTACCGCCTTCTGAGGAGTCACAAAGCACTGGCGATAGCATGGATAAGGAAGACACAGCTCCCAGTACTTGATCGGGTCTTACCTCTAAATATGCCTGAAGTTGGGACAAATTTCTGTGTCCTGATACTTCGGCGATGACTCTCAAGGGAATGTTGTTGTCAGACATCTGGGTGAGGGCAGTGCGTCGGAAGGAATGTGTGCTTGCCCCTTCGATGCCAACTCGCTCACAGGCTTTTCGTAGTATCCTCATGGCACTATCACTAGTGATATGTCCTCCTCTTCGACCGGGAAATAAGTACATGAGTCCGGCTTGTTTTTCGTAAGCCGCGAGGATTGTCCGTAACTCTTGGATAATGGGGAGGGTGCGGGTGGCAAGTTTCCGTTTGGTGTTTTTCTTTCTAATGGTTAAATGCGAGCGCACATGACCGGCTTTATCGTAAACGTCTTCAGACAGCAGGGTACAAGCTTCGTTGACACGGATTGCTGTAAACATCATGATGGCGAACAAACAGCGATCGCGCACATTTGTTAGCCCTTGACTGAATAACAATTGAATTTCTTCAAGGGATAGGATTTTTCCCTTGCCATGCCTGTCTCGTTTCACGCTGTGACTCCCATCATGATGTCCCTGATTTAACTCAATAGCGGTAGAGTCTGTCCAGTGGGAGTCGTTTCACTATACGCCAACTTGAGAGAGACTCTCTTCGACAATTTTAAAGAATCAAGAATATTGAGTATAGACTCTAGATTCTATAATGATGATGAGCATCAACAAAAAATAGCTTGAGAAGG
>CBDTXL010000173.1:0-9352 GCA_965364435.1 uncultured bacterium | reverse complement strand
GCTTGTGGATGCCTTGGTGACATTCCAGTCTATTGGCTTTCTTAAGTAGCCAGCCCATGCCTTGTTTGATTTCCACAATAGTAGGACGCTCTACTATATAGATGCCAGCAATCACAGCGCTCATGTAACAGAGGATTCCAGAAACTGCCAGCATTTTCAGCAAACTATCTCTTTTTGCCTTTTTGTTCACGGGTCCCGGAGAGTTGGGACCCGTTTCTATTGTTTTGGTGAGTTGGTCTAACTTCTGATTGAGGTGGTTGAGCTGTTCTTGTTGCTTGAGGCTCTCTTGGGGGGTTCCAGTCTGGGTGTCGGTGGGCAAATTGCTCAAGGCAGTGTTCAATTCCCTCGTTAGCTCGTTGGAGTGTGACCACCGCTCCTCTAAGACGTTCAAGATATTCGTAAGCTTGGAGTAATTCTGGGCTAAGGTAGCGTTCTGGTGCTTCTCCTGTGTCAGTAGTTGTAGTAGCTGTCTGGTCACTCCTGCCCATTCTTGCATCTCCTGCTGTATCTTCTGGGTTTGCTGCGCCAATTCGTGATTCTCCCGGATGACCAGTAGTAGTGGGTCATTGGGTTCGATGCCCATCTCTGTTGCTAGTTCCAAGGTAGAAGGTTGGGAAAACACACTCGTGTCACTCATGGCACTAACCCCGTGCTTTCTATCGCTTCATAAGCAGATTTCAAGAACAGCTTGATTTTAGATTTGCTCATAATCTGAATGTTCTTGTTACCTGCCTCTAGAGCCGCACCAAAAGTCAGATTCAGCTTCTGGAGTTTGTTGCGTTCAAACGAGGGCAGCTTGGGAAACTCGATTACAAAGACGGAGTACTTCTTAATAAGTTGAGGCAGAGTCTCCTCGTTACCCACAAGAGAACCTGTTTTTTTCTTATTCGACTTGCGTTTACGACTTCTTTTTCCTTCAGCTGTAGGTTCCTGGGCTGACTTTATCGTATCTAGATCAAGTTCTTCATTTACTGCCGGTAAAGGAACCTCACTAGCCTCAACGTCAGAATCAGAATCTGATGAGTCGAAAACCTCAGTGGTGCTGGCTTCACCAGAACTTGGCGTATCAGATGGCTCTAGTTCCGACCAGTCATCGCCTATTCCCAAGTTCTTGACCAGAATTTGGGAGTACTTGCCTCCATGCTTGTCTAAAACCTTGTGAAATAGATGAAGTGATTCGTAAGAGCCAGACGTGATAAACCAGCGTACCAGCTCTACCCCGTATTCGGCTGCATCCACCAAGGCTGCATCAATCCATTCGTTGAGGGGATTGGCGACCTGAGACGGAAGATTAACCACTACGGGCTTCAACAGAGCCAATTCAAATAGGTGATTTGCCTCAGTTTTCTTCTCGTCCTCGCTGTATGTGGCAAATTCAAACAGGTAATCATCCGATTCCTGGTTCTGCTGAGTTTTCTTGAGTGTAGACTTCTCTAGCACATAAGCTTTGTAGCGCGTCGCAACATCGTTGTTGGTGCGGTCGGCTTCCACCGCTACAAACGGGAACCCTTTATCCAGAAAGTATTGGATGAGGACGCCGGTAAACAGGCTTTTGCCAACCCCTCCCTTTTCTCCATCAATAAGATGAATTCGTGCCATTGTTTCTTCTCCTTATTAAATTGAAAGTGGTCTGAGGTGGAACACAGCCAGACTAAGTTTCAAATTCCTCGTCATAGTCACCCCACTCCTCGGCCAGGAGGTCATAAGGCTCAGGTTTTTGGCAAGGCCTTGGTACAGGTTGTGTGGAAGCGAATCTTGGTTCTGTCCCAAGAGGCTGCCCTAAACCTTTGCCATTGAACAAGGACACAGCCTTGTCTGCTTGGGTGAGGTCAAGCTGCCAGCAGATGTGTTGTGCCAGTTCGTATAAGGCTTGTACTGTCTCCTTCCCCACCCGCTCCAATTCTTCCCGACTCACCGCGCCCTGCTGATACTGCTCCAAATAAGCGAACGGTACGAATCGCTGTCGTAGTGATAGCAGTATGGCTTCTTTGGCCGAGTAAACTGGGTGATGTTTGATGTAGTCCAACACCAGGCTGTCGGGAGTGTCCTGGGAAGACTGGTAGCGTAGAGTGATTCGTATATCCTTTTTATGAGGTAGCTTCGACATCGCGTACACTTTTACCTCCAGTGGTGGGAGTTTGCGTTAGACATAATCAGACCGTCTCCAATTCCATCGCTCTCAACTGCTTATTGAGTTGTTTTTTGGCATTGAGATACACACCCAAGACATCGAGTATCCGGTTGCCATAGCCTTCTGTATCAATAAACTCTGGCACTTTGGTATCGGCATTCCAGGACAAGCGTAAATGGGCATAGTGTTGAGAAAGTTCTTTGGCTAAGTAATCCGCTGTCCCCCCAGCCAAGACGAGTTCTTCCACATCGACTGGCAGCTTGCTATCAATCCAGTCAATCAAATTTTTGCTGTATTCAAGACGAGATTCTCTAATAGCCGTAACGATTTGGGCTAACTCTTCCTCAATATGCCGAGAACGCCTGCTGCGTACTAAGGGTCTAAGGGCTTCCCGTTTAATAGCAACTCCTGCTGCACAAATAGCAGGAGCCAATCTATGGGTTGATAGCCCAGAGGTTTTGTTGTGCACCATCTTAATCATTTGGTAAAAACCCAAGTGACTAATGGCAACACGGCTGGTTTTTACCTCGCCCCGTTCAGCGACCAGAATGGACGCATTGCGATAGCCCAGCATCACCAAAGCGCATACCCGTTTTTTCAAGGCTTCACCTTGCGCTTGACGGTGACACATATAGATGCCACTACCTTCTTGGCGACAAGTGAACGAGTCTAACGTTACACTCAACCGAGTTGTGGGGGTTAAGTAGTTAGCCAAAGCGTCTTTTAAGTCACGCTTAAACTTATCTCGATCCTGATACTCAGAAGGTGGCAGCACCACGGCTAACGCAATCGAGAACTTGGCATCAAGCTTGAGACGTTGCTGAATAACCCAAATCGCTGCCAAGGTTTTCTCAACCGCTCTTTCATACTTAAGTTCGTCTAGAGCTTCAGAGGCTCCAAACTCAGTACGAGCCAATCGACCGACCGCATAATATACATCACCCACAGCAACCCAAGCCGCATCTTCTGGATTGGCTGCTCCAAGCTTTGAGTTCTGGTAGTTCTCAATCGAGACTTGACTAACTTGGGCTGTATAGGGTTCCATGCCTAAGAACTCAGTTTCTCTTCTCCCATCCACACGAGTGTAGAGAGACTTAGTAGCGCTGCCACCATAGTCAAGACTAATTAAAGCATCGGGAGATTTAATTTTCCGAGTAGTTTTACTCATAGATTTTGACTCAAAAAGAAGGAAAGAAAAGGCAAAAGTGACATTTTTTTCTCGAAGGTGGTGAAAGATTCCTCCAGGAGTACTCAAGCCCCCCTGAAATTTTCAATAAACACAAGTAATTGACAAGTGCTTGAGCAATTTTGAAGGAAACAGAAGGCAAACCCTGTATCTTTTACTATCAAAAATGACTGAATATACCTTGTTAATCTACCTAGAGTAGGAAGTTGAAGTTGTACGCTGAAAATCCTGAACTCTTCCCCAATTTCCTTAAATTAATAGGAATTATCCAAACGAATACGAGTGACCTTTGTCGCCTGCGGCTTCACTCCTACGCCCGAAACGGGCTACGGGAATGCTTCACACCTGACGCCCAGTATTGGGCAATAAATACGGCTAAACCTATTGTAATTGTTGACTTTGAGGCAAAATTAAACTGAATTCATAATCTAATATTAGAATAATATTTATTACTAGTTATAGAATTTTCTGAAACTAGCCTAAAAACTTAAAGTAAGCAATTTTCTTATGCGCTTGTTCTAATAATAGGCTTACAAAAAGATTAGGTACTGCGCTGTATCTAAAGCTATAAATAATCAGGAAATAGCTCATGCGCTGTATCTAATACATGACCAGGTAAGCTATTAGCTGAAGTGGGGAATAGTCAAGATGTTGAGTATGACTACCATTAGCCCTCAACAAGGAGCTAACTATTTTACGAAAGAAAACTACTATTCATCCCAAGCCAACCAAAAGAACTCGCAGTGGTACGGGTTAGGTGCTGCTGTCTTGGGTCTATTCGGTGAAGTAGAAGCAGAACCTTTCAAGAGTTTGCTCTATGGGGTTAGTCCTTCTGGAAAAAAGTTGTCAGGGAAACCCATCGACCCGGACAAACATCGAGCCGGATTCGACCTAACGTTCTCAGCTCCCAAGAGCGTAAGTCTCGCTGCACTGATGGGAGGGGATAAAAATTTAGAGGCAGCACACCGAGCGGCAGTCGAGCGCACACTCGATATTATTCAGGAGCGTTATGCCCAGACTCGAACTCGAACAGCTGATGGACGGAAAGTCGTCAAAACAGGGAACTTAATCGTCGCGCAGTTCCATCACGATACCAGCCGAGAGAAAGACCCGCAGCTGCATACTCACTGTGTTGTTATCAATGCCACCCAGTTAGACAACGGGAGATGGCAGTCAGTGCATAACGATGCCTTCTACAACAACAAAATGCTGCTGGGAGCGATTTACCGCAACGAGCTAGCCCAAGAAATCAAAAAGCTAGGGTATGAAGTGGAGCTGCGTCAGGAGGAGAAAGACGGGTTTGAACTAAAAGGCTACACCAGGGAACAACTTGACCACTTCTCCAAGCGACGGCAGCAGATTGTGGAGATGGTGGGAGAAAAGGCAAGTGCCATACAAAAAGCTTGGGCGAATCTTAAGAGCCGCGCTCCTAAAGGTCAAGAAATCCCCAGAGATGAGTTACTTGGTTGGTGGCTAGCACAAAATGAGGCGCTTCAACTTAATATCCAGCATCCTATCCCTAACCCGGAAGCGAAGCCTCCTAACTCGGCTTCGAGCAACCAGAATGCTATTGTACAAGTCAAAGAAGCGATCGCACATGCAAGTGAACGTACCGTTGCATTCAAGACTGAAGCCTTAGAGAAGTTCATTCTCTCTCAAATCAAAGATTTTAGCTTTACTGAGCTACAACAGGCGATTCAAGATAGCCCAGAACTCATAAGTACCTTCGACAATCGCTATACGACGAATTCGGCCCTCAATCGGGAACTCGAAACCATTCGATTAATGCAGCACGGTCGGGGTCAGTTCGGAGCTATTGCTCATCCAGAAATAGTAGATAGCCTCCTGGAGAATAAGGTTTTAACCTCCGGGCAGCGTCAAGCGGTTACATTAGCAGCTACTTCCACTGACCAGTTCATTGCATGGCAGGGGGTAGCGGGAGCAGGAAAGACTTATGCCCTCAATGAATTTAAAGCGATAGCAATAGCACAGGGTTATATCCTCAAAGGCTTTGCTCCCAGTGCTGAAGCGGCTAAGGTGTTGAGCGATGAAACTGGCATTGAATCCACCACCGTCGCTAGTTTACTCCTGATTCGGCAACAACAATTAACTCAGCAACAGAGTCGCCAACTATGGATTATCGATGAGGCGGGTTTGCTCAGTGCTAAAGATGCTATGGCTTTGTTGAAGCAGGCATCAGAACACAAAGCAAGGGTAATTCTGGTTGGGGACACACGCCAATTATCAGCCGTTGAAGCCGGGAACCCCTTCAAGAGTTTGCAGCAAGCCGGAATCAGTACCGCTTACCTCAACCAATCCTTACGTCAGCGCACTCGTGACTTGCAATTGGCTGTAGACCTGATTGCCCACACTCAAGTGGAGTCTGGGTTTAACATCTTAGACCGCAACCAGCGTCTTACTGAAATAGCTGACACCGAAAAACGTTTGAGGCAGTTGGTCAGCGACTACATAAGCCTTGACCCAGAGGAACGAAAGAAAACCCTGATTTTGGCTGGGACGAATGCCAACAGATATGAGATTACAAGAGCTATCCGAGAAGAACTCAAGGTCGAGGGACGATTGGGTGAGGAGAAAGCCTTAGTGACTATCCTTCGCGCTCGCAACCTTACCCAGATTCAGAAAAATTATACCCACTACTATCATGTAGGTGATATTGTTGTCCCCACGCGCCAATACTCCAAGAAAGGACTAGAGCGCTTTCACCCTTACACCGTGACGGCTGTTGAGGGAGATAGCATCACGCTAATAGCAGCGGATGGTCGAGAATTGACCATTAACCCTAAGAGTTTCCGTAAGAATCTCTACTCGCAGCAGCCGATTGAAATAGCCAAAGGCGATCGCCTCAAGTGGACGCAGAACCAAAAAAACCAGCACCTACACCATCGCAACGGTCAGGAGTTCACAGTCATCGGGATTTCTGGAAGCTATGCCCAAATTCAGTACAAGAACGACCAGACCGAGAACATCGACCTAACCCTAGCACAACATTTAGACTATGCCCTTGTCAACACGGTCTACAGCTCTCAAGGCAAGACTGCCGAGCGAGTGTTGATTGCCGCTGACTCAACCTTGGGGAAAGAGGACTTCTATGTTGCCACCAGCCGCGTCAAGCAGGATTTGAAGCTCTACACCGAGAACAAGGCAGATTTACTCTCTAGAATCCAAAAGTCAAAAGCTAAAGAAAATCCAAGTGAACTCATTACCGCAGCAAGTGGGTTAGAACTACAGGCTCCTGCTTTTGAGCGATTGCAGCCACTGGTTTTTCTCACCCCCGTTAGTCATGATAGCCAGAATCGGGATGGGGGAGATGAGGAGGACGGGAGAGATGAGGAGGATAGGAGAGATGAGGGAGATGAGGAGGATAGGGGAGTTGAGGGAGAAAATATATTTCAATCTTCCCAACCTTCCCAACCTTCCCAACCTTCCCAACCTTCCCAACCTTCCTCACCTTCACTCTTCGTAAAAAGACCAACTACTTATAACCACACCCGTCATGAACAACCCCAGCCCAGACAGTCCCAACCAACTGATGGCGAAAGTATGGGAAGAGGCATTAGTGAACGCCTTAATGCCCATAGTGCAGCGACTCGACCACATCGAGAGCCAGATAGAGCAGTATCATCAAGACTTAGAGCTAATGTCGGATACGCTCAAAACGCTAGCACAAGAACAAGAGAAACTCGCACTAGGACAAGAGAATCTTACGACCGAATTAGAACAGCTCGTGAAACTCTTACAGCCTTAGCCGACTCAGTACGAAATACCCCACTTGAAGAAATTGCACCCCAGCTCGGACTAACTCCAGATAAACACGACTTGCATAAGTGGCGTGGGTCTGGGCAGATTATCAGCATTACAGATAACAAATTCTACGACTGGATGACACTTAAAGGTGGTGCGGGAGCCATTGACTTGGTGATGCACTGCCAAGATGCCAAATTTAAAGAGGCGCTGGCTTGGCTATCCAATCAATCCGTCTACAGCCTAGAAAACCCCGCCCTACCCCAATCGCCACAAGTGCGGGATGAACAACAATCGCCAAGAAAACCTTTCATTCCTCCCGTTCAAGAGGAGGATAAGTGGCATGATGTTCGAGCATATCTAGTGGAGCAACGTGGACTCAAAGCCAGCCATGTAGATTCGTTGCATGAATTAGGCGTTATTTACGCGGATGAGCGCCGAAATGCCGTGTTCCTGCGCCAGCGATTGAACGAGGACTTTACTCTTGGGAAGGCGACTGGAGCCTCCATTCGAGGTAGCGTGGGTAACTTCAAGGGTTTAGCCACTGGCACCAGGCGTGAGGACGGTTGGTTTAGCTTTGCGGTAGGCAAAGGCGAGGTCGTCAACCGAGTGGTGCTGACTGAGGCTCCTATTGATGCCCTATCCTTTGCCGCACTGGATAAAGAACGAGGCGTTGGGCGAACGGTGTATCTTGCCACAGATGGCGCAGGGGCTATTCCTCAAAAACAACTCCAGCAGCTGCTTGACAAAGGTGGTCAAGTCATCATTGCTTTTGATGCTGATGAGGCGGGAGAAAAGATGGCGCAGCAGGTGAACAGAATTCTAAAAGAGGTCGGTGAAAGGAGAAGGGACAAGGGGGAAGTGGAAAACGTCACTCGTTCTTGTCCCGAAGATGGGTATAAAGACTGGAACGAGCAGCTGCTACAGTCCCGGCATTTGGGGACAGAGATTAATTTAGACACACTCCGCTGGTGGTATCGTAGCGCCCAACTCCTCGACAGGTCGCCGCAGTACATCGACCGCATTACAGAGGTCGTGATGGAGTTTAAGCAGGGTTCTCCCCTCTCTCCCGAAGCGGTTGAAGCCATGAAAGGAGATATCACCAAAGTTTTGGATAAGTGGCTAAAGGCCGCAATAACCGTGCATCGGTCTAGCGACTATCAGGCATATATCCAAGCATTAATTGAGCAGTTTGATTCGGGTCAAAACCTACCAACCAAGCCCCTGGATTTTCTCACCCAAGACATTCAGGTGGCACAAAAGCATCACCCAGGTATCAAGCAATAACGGAGGATATTATGGCTCAACTCCAGCCAGAACTGAGCGAACTGTTTGCCGAGCATTTCCGGGCTGGGAATGGCTTTTCTAGCATTACTGAGGCTCGGCGCTATGTGGGCTACCTCGTAGAACCAGGAACATCGGCTGCCAAGCTGATAGAGGAATCTATTGAGGCAGGAGTAGTCCGGGCTGCTCGTGACTTGGTGCAAAAAGAGCCTGACCCGTTGTCTGCCTACGAGCAGTGCCTTGACTTATACAACCGGATGCCTGCTCTGAACACGCGCACCAGCACCAGCGTATTGCAGCAAGCTTACAGCACCCCCGTACCGATCGCTTTTTTAGCTGCCAAGCTAGCTGACATCCACCGAGACGCTACCGTATACGAACCCAGTGCTGGAAATGGCACTTTACTGCTGTTAGCCAACCCAAAGAACAGCATTGTCAACGAACTCAACCCCGACCGAGCCGCCGAACTCAGAGCGCAAGGCTTCAATGTCACACAGGAAGATGCTAGTACCTTTGTGCCTCAAGTACTACCTGTAGACCGTGTAATAACAAATCCCCCCTTCGGCAGCGTCAAGGAGGCACTCGGACAAAACCGGATGTTCCGCCAGGGCTTATTAATTACTAGCCAAATCGATCAGGCGATCGCACTCAAGGCACTTGACCTAATGAAGCCAGATGGCAAGGCTGTTCTGATTTTAGGTGGGAAGATGGGCGACGAGGACTCTCGAAAAGAGCGGTATAACACTCAACTAAGCCGGGGATTTTACCGCTGGCTCTATAAAGATGCGGGTTACAAAGTTACCGACCACTTCTCGATAGCTGGAAGTTTATACCGAAAGCAGGGTGCCGGGTTTCCTATCGATTTGCTTCTAATTGAAGGCAAAGGTGAAACGACGCTCAAGCTGCCAGCGGTAGAAGTTCCTAGAGTCTACTCTACTGGACTTTGGACAAGTGAAGACGTAAAACAGTCTAAAGTAACTTACGCACCG
>CBDTXL010000172.1:0-9399 GCA_965364435.1 uncultured bacterium | reverse complement strand
GCGGGACACATAGGCTCGTAAATCCGCGTTATCGTCCACCACTAAGATGGTTGAAGGTTGAAGGTTAGCTGGTTGAAGGTTGTTAGTTTGGGTTGAAGGTTGAAGGTTGTTAGTCTGGGTTGAAGGTTGAAGGTTGTTAGTTTGGGTTGAACTTTCAACGTTCAACCTTCCAACCTTCAACTCTTCTTGTGGTGATTCAATTTCTAGATCAGCTAATTCCACGGCAGCACGACTGGCCTGAATTTCTGTAGGTAATTCCAGTACCTGCTCCAGGGGTAAGTGAGATGTCCCCGTTTTCAGCCAAATGGTGAAGGTCGTGCCTTCTGAGTAAACCGACTCTACAGAAATTTGACCCCCGTGGAGTTCCACCAGTTCTTTCACCAAGGCAAGCCCCAGTCCACTGCCTTCATGACTACGGTTGACTGACCCTTCCGCCTGTCGGAACCGCTCAAATAAATAGGGAACTTGCTCCTTGCGAATGCCCATGCCGGTGTCTATAACCTTTAGCTGGACATGGTCTCCTGCTGGTTCTACCTTGACAGTAATGCTCCCCCCAGAGTTGGTAAACTTCATGGCATTAGATAGGAGGTTATAAAGCACCTTGTCAAATTTTTCCAAATCTAAATAAATCGGTCCACAGGGTGTCAGTTTTGTCGATATCTTTATGTTCTTTCTCTCACAGTAAGGTCGAAAGGTTTCTACAATTTGGCTAACAAATTTTACTAAGTCACAAGGACGGAAGCTGGATTGCATCCGACCTGCGTCGAGTCGCTGTAAATCTAGTAGCTGATTGACTAATCGCAATAATCGTCGGGAATTACGCAGGGCAATCAGGCTCTGCTCGTAGGGTAAATCCTGTTGCTTCTCCACAACGGACTCCAGCGGCCCAATCATTAGTGTTAGAGGAGTCCGGAACTCGTGGGAAACGTTTTGGAAAAACTCGGTTTTCTGCCGGTCTAATTCCAGCAATCGCTCAGCTTGCTGCCGGGTTTTTTGATAAAGTTGCGACTGCTGAACTGCGATCGCCGCCTGGGAAGCCACCGCTTGGGCTAAGTCAATTTCTGACGAGAGCCACTGGCGAGATCTGTAGGTTTGGCGCAGCGTAATGCTGCCAATAATCTTGCCATCAGAAAGTAAGGGCACCACCAAAAGAGCCCGGGCGGGTTTTCGCAGTGGCAGGTCGAACCCATTCATCGCTGAATTCACTGTCAGATCATTGATCACCACTGGCTGTTGGGTATTCACAAGCTGCTGTAGCACTGGATTACCTGTAATGGGGACAATTGACTTGGGCAGCTGATGAGGGGTGGACCCCAAGGTGGAGGATTGATTGACGGATGCTGAATCATGCTCAGAAATCTCAACGGCATCAGTTCCTACCACTTGTGCCGATATCCCGTCATACAAGCCAACAGGTTGGACAAACTCATCCTCCTCTCTCCAGAGGGATAGAGCGCAGCCATCAACCTGTAATGCTTGTCCTAACTGTTGAGTAATTGCCGTAAAAATCTCTTGGGGGTCTAGGCTAGAGCGGATGGCGGTAGTGATGGTGTTAATCAGTGCTTGCCGCGTTGCCAAAGCACGCACCTGCTCATAAGCCCGTGCCTGGGAAAGCGCGAGAGCAGCTTGGTCAGCTACCATTACCACCAACTGAATTTCGTCATCCTGCCAGACATAGGGTTCCTCACACTGATGCAGCGCCAGTACCGCCACCAACTCCTGTTGACTAATAAGCGGTACCACTAGTGTTGAGCGAATGCCTGCCTGTTGATATGCGATCGCTCTTTGTCTAATTTCTGGGGTATCAGAAGTAAACCGCTCATCTGTTAATACATCGTTAATCACTTCGACTTCGCGGGTTTCCCACACCGTCTGTTCTAAGGGTGACGGGTAAGGGGAGAAAATAGGGGATTGGGAAGGGTCAATAACCACGTTGCTCTCAGGGCTTCCAGCTCCAGAGCGAAGCGACCCTGGGTTCTTCTGATAAACGAACCATTCGTCTACCAACCGCTCATCCTGAAAGGGACGCAGAATACAGATATCTACCTCCAGCAGATGACCCACCGATTCGACAATCCTTTGAAGAATTTGCTGTAGGGGAGAACCACCACTTCGCCCGTACTGAGCGTTGCGAATCGTATTAGTGACGGTATTAAGTAGCGATTCCCGGCGAAGCGCCTGACACAATTCCCTGGTGCGGAACTTCAGGACGTTGTGGGTATCCATAGCTTGCCGCACGACTGCCTTGAGTTCGTCGGCGTTCCAGGGTTTGGTGACGTACTTAAAAACCTTACCGGCGTTGATTGCCTCTACCAGGTCTTCAACATCGGTGTAGCCGGTTAAGATAATCCGGATGATATCAGGGTATTGGGCGGCGGTGAGACTAAGAAACTCGGTACCGCTCATTAAAGGCATACGCTGATCGGAGATGATTACCGCCACATCCCCCTCGTTCGCCAAAATCTCTAGTGCCGCAGGCCCATTGTCTGCCCTCAATACTTTGTACTCTCGATGGAAAGTCCGGTAAAGCAAGTCAAGGTTATCGGGTTCGTCATCGACGACCAGAAGTTTAGGCTTACTAGTTTCTTGGGATTTCATGCACCGCTCTCCTGCTGCCAGGGCTTGCCTTTATAAAAACAGTCTGCACGCTCTTCACAGATTCTTCCCGATCAGGATAGCTGGCTCAGTAGAAAAATCAGGTCCAAAGTTATCAGTCCTAATTTTGATGCTGGCTAAGTAGAGCATACAACTCGTTCCGAGACACTTCAGATCTGTGGCTATAGTCAGTGGTGCACCCCAATTGATTTTAATTTTTGTTTTCCAGTAGGGTTGTATCCTTTGGCAAGAGGGATGTGATAAGGTTACCGTTTGTCGTCCGTTGTTTTTTGCCTCAAGCTCGATACTCCCACTCCTTAGAAGGATACCCTCCCTTTCAAGAACACCCAATCCTAGAATTGAACGCTGACCGCGAGACGCTACTACCACAGGATTTCCCTGCGGGGTAAGCGATTTCCAAAAGCGCAAACAGCTAAGTTGCTGCCGCATTAAGGGCGTTAGCGTAGCGGCTCCGAAGGAGCTAGCGGTAGCGACGTAAGGAGCGTCTGCTTCGCAAATGCTAGCCTAACGCCGATGCTCGAAGACTCGAAGAGAGCTTCGCTATAACGCGATCTAACACGCGACAGGCGTGAAAGCCAGAGACCACAAGCAGTACACTACTCACAAACGACGCTGCAAAAATGCACTTGTCGCTTTCTCGCTCTTGAAGGTTGCCCACTGAAAAACTATTTCTATCGTTTTGGTGTTCCATCCAGTGCCGACTGCTTTGAACAAGGTTATAAACCCTGCTCTTTTTACGCTAGTGCTGAAAATCAGGCTGTTAAAAACATACCTTGATGATCTGGGCATATCCGGACAGTGGGCTTTTCATTACGTCGGGGCACAACTTAAAGCTGTGCCTTGACTGCCGTTGGTCGATGCACTACTTGTACAATACTATCCTTATATAAAGGATATAAAGGAGAAACGTGGGGCAGACGGCGTGTGTCCAAGACTGGCAGTCTTTGAGGCTTGCGAAATGCTCCAACAAATCGGTAGCTCTGTGATCAACCTGATTCCACGCCCTGACCTTACTTGGTACCAGGTCGCTTGGATTCTCAGAGGTACCTACAGAGGTGCAATGACTTTTGGCGTGGCGTTCAACCTTTACTCCCATTGAGCTTGGCGCTGGGTTTGGGTGAATCGACCCCTCAAAACTGCACAGTTGTTGTACAATCGCCTGACAAACTTCTGAAACAGAGGTTTCTCAAACTGGCGTTTGTAAATTTTTAATATTTTGTTCATGATTGAACGTTTTCAATTGTTTTTTTAGCAAAATATTTTTGTGGTTGTGAACCCCTGCTTCTCTTTCTTGACGCCCTACGAACCAGCCCCTGCCGGACAGGATGCCTTTGCTGCCTGTGCATGCCACTTTACTATCCGTACAGCTCAATCTCAGGATCTGACAACCCTGGCAGAAATTCTGGCTGATAGCTTTCACCCTCGGACTGGAATCATGGGTTGGGCTTACCCCATGCTGCGATTGGGAATTTACGAAGATTTGCGAAATCGACTCCGCTCCACCTCACCGCATTATGTCTGTTTAATTGCCGTCGCTGCCGTTTCTACAGTCACCGATTCCCGTGAGGAGCTGGCAGGCACTGTAGAAATCGCGCTTCGCTCTACCCGTTCCTGGCAATCCCGTGGTACCCAGTATCCTTACATCTCTAACTTGGCAGTCAAAAAGTCCTGTCGGCGGCAGGGAGTAGCTCGACAATTGCTCCTCGCCTGTGAGCGAACGTCTCTGGAATGGGGATTCTCTGACATCTACTTGCATGTGCTGGAAAACAACCATCAGGCACGGCAGCTTTATCTCAAGAGTGGATATCAACTGCACCTGGTTGAGCCTAGCTACAGTTCATGGCTGTTGGGGCGTCCTAAACGCCTGTTCTTGCACAAGCACCTGACTCCTACCTCAATCGGTTAAGGCTAACTTTAGAGGAATCTCCTGACTGTGAGCTTTCATGCAGTCAAGCAGCATGCCATAAAATGAAGTTACAAGGTTGATGAGCAACGAATGATACTGAATCTAAGTTTGTTTGATAGGGTAATTGAAAACAGATGGTAAACTAAATTTCTCTTCTTGTGTGTCCTCAAGAACTTACAGAAATGAGTTTGCCGGTCGTGCTTTCGGTCTGGGTGCGTCCCTGCTCCGGGAAATTAAGCAACACGAGTTGAGATGGAGAGCGAAAATAGACAGCGTTGCCAGACAGCTCTTTACGAAGAGGAGGTGCTTGCCCGCCGTACAGGTTTCGCCGACTCTCAAGGCTATAGTGGCATGGTACAGGAAATTCTGAACTCCAGCGAGGATCAGATTCAAGACTCACAGGCAATGAAAATCCTCAGGCAGCTGCATGATCAACAGCTGCTGATCGTCAGTAGCACCGCTAGAAATGGCTTAATTCTCTATAAGGGCTTTCATGCTGAATTTGCAGGACCAGGCTCGGCGGTAGGAGGACCATTTGATCTGGATTGTAAGCGAGTCCTGCCAGTTGGGAGGCTTTCGCTGAAACCTCCTGAATCAGCTGAGGAGCGACGGAAGGCAATTTTGATTCGGCGGCAGTGGGTTCGACTGACTATGCAAATTACAGATAACCCAGTGCCGTTGCAACGCGCTCAGAAGATCCTCAATCAGTTAGAGAACTACTTTGACCAAGAGACAATTACCCAACTGCCAGACGAAGCCTTGGCGCTTTTGGTGGGTGTCTTGCCGCATACGATTAAAAGGGTGCGTAACCAAGATGACCGTCTGGAGTAAGTATGAGCAGCTTGCTTAACCCTCCCAATCCTATATAATTGCTGGGATTTTTTTGCTGGCCTAGCAGCTGAGCGCAACAATTATCGTCTTCCGTGCAAGCTCTTGGAGAAAGCATTCTTGACTCTTGCGGCTTACCCCAAAGAGCGAAAAAATGCTGAGGTACCCCACGCTAATGCTGTAAATTTTAACATCTTGATCGGTACTTTTACCTATTTTTTAGTATATAGAAAGGTACACACTCAAGGTCGTTCTGTAATCAATGTCATAACCGACAACGAATTAGACAGAGGCATCTTAGCATCTAAACCAGAGTAAAGATTGTAACTTCTGGTGGACAAAACAGGCGTCCTGGTGGGTAACTTCCTAAGCCGCGATTGACATACAGCTGGTTTCGATCTACCTGATGCAGCCCCTGTGCCCATTCCCAATGATCAACTACCCTGACACATTCCTTCATGTAAGGTATCCAGCGCTGCACCGATTTGGGAAGATTCTGCCGGAGTATTTGAAGCAATACTGGTGCTGGTCCCAATCCTGGAATCACAACCTGACCCCCATGAGTATGACCAGACAACTGTAAATCCACCCGCCATTGCCGCAACGGCTCGGCACTGTCAGGATTGTGAGATAAGACGATGCAGGGGGTCTTGGCATCGAGCGGGTTCATCACTGGTGCGGGATTGAACTCTCGTGACCAAAAATCAGCCAGCCCCACCAAGGGTAATTCTGGTCCTAGGGGATAAACTACCTCATTCCACAAGACTCGCACCCCAATGCTAGTCAGGGCATCAGTAACTTGTGCTTTTGAGCGGCGGTAGTGAAGGTCGTGGTTGCCCAGTACAGCATAGACACCAGCGCGGCTTTGCAGGTGCTTCAGCCGCTGCACCAGTTGGTGAATGGGGGCTGGGTCGTCAGTCACGTAGTCGCCGGTCAAAAGAACTAAATCAGGTTCAGCCTGATTACTGGCTTCAATGGCTTGAGCCAGCATGTCTTCCGATAGACGTAAGCCATCGTAATGTAAGTCAGAAAGCTGTACGAGTTTTGTGCCTTGCAATGACGCTGGTAAATCAGCGATCGCAACCGTCACCTTTTCAACACTTAATGGTCCTGAAAATACCCAGTCCATATTACTGACTTTCCCTTCCCTCAAAATCGCGATTTCAGCATAGCTTAGACACATAATTTTACAGGTAGTACAGACTGTCATCCGGAGGTGGAACACTTGGGGAAAGGGGAAACAACCCATAAACCGGGACTAACACTCCGGCAATGCTGCCTAAACTTGAGCTTACTTTATAGAAAGTTACACTTATTTCATAGAAACCGCTGTGGAAGCAGGAAACCTCAGCCGCAAGGTTGGGAATACCTTACTCTTAGTACAGCCCCAACGTTTAGCGAGGAAGGATGTCAATCCATGAAATCGGTTCGTCGCCTATTTGTGCCACTGTTGCTGGCGTTGCTAACGATGTTGACCGCGATCGCTTGTAATGATGGTGGTAGCAGTGGCGGCGCTGGTGGAGCAATTAAGGTCGGCTCGAAAGACTTCACCGAGCAGTTCATTTTGGGAGAAATGTATGCTCTGGTTCTAGAAGATAAAGGGTTCAAAGTAGAACGCAAGATCAACTTGGGTGGTACGCCCGTTGCCCAAGCAGGTCTTCAAAGCGGTCAGATCGATCTATACCCAGAGTACACGGGCACCGCTTTATTAACCGTCCTCAAGCAACCTACCAACAGTGACCAAAAGCAGGTGTTTGACACCGTATCAAACGCCTATAAAGAAAAATTCAACTTAGTCTGGCTTGAGCCTGCACCGATGAACAACACCTTTGCTCTGGTGATGACTCAAGAAGGCTCCAAAAAATACGGTATCAAGACAATCTCCGACATGAAAGCCAAGGCTAACCAATTGACCCTGATCGGAGCGCCCGAATTCGAGGCGCGTGAGGATGGGTTACCCGGTTTGAAAAAAACCTATGGTGACTTCAAGCTTAAAAAGTTCATTCCTGCCGATCCAGGATTGAGGTATAAAACATTGATCAGTGGTCAAGCCGATGTAGTTGTTGGGGCTGCTACCGATGGTGAGATTAGCGCTTTTAATTTAGTCGTGCTTGAAGATGACAAAAAATTATTTCCTCCTTACCAAGTTGCCCCAGTTGTGCGTCAAGAAGTACTAGATAAAAATCCAGGCATTCGTGATGCTCTAAACGCTCTGGCTCCCAAGCTGACCAACCCAAAAATGCAAAGTCTTAACTACGAGGTGAGTGGCAAACAACGTGAACCTGCCGAAGTAGCGAAAGAATTTCTTACTAAAGAAGGGCTGTTGAAAAAGGTATAGTCAGTTGTCAGTTGTGATTTATTTTCTGAGATGCTACCGATTGATTTCAAGTAAGAGTTTAATTTCAGTACTAGTTCATCAACGAGTGGCTTGAGTTTATCTACCTGTTCAGCAGTGACTCCCTTCCCGCCAACTGACGACTAACGACTGACAAATACACGGTTGAGGAAAAACCAGTGAGTGCAATCCGTTTTGAGGAAGTGTTTCTAAAATTTCCCGGTGCGTCCCATCCGGCAGTGAATGGCTGCACTTGCGAAATCGAAGCCGGTCAACTGGTCGTGATTTTAGGACCATCCGGTTGCGGGAAAACAACGCTCCTCAAGATGGTCAATCGTTTGTACGAGCCGACTTCAGGCACAATTTACCTTGACGGCACTGACATCCGAAAGATGAAAGCCACGAAACTGCGCCAGCAGATTGGCTATGTGATTCAACAGTCTGGTTTATTTCCGCACATGACAGTTGCTGAGAACATTGCTGTGGTTCCAAAGCTTTTAGGTTGGTCAAGGACAAAATACCAAGCTCGAATTGATGAATTGCTGATGTTAGTTGAGCTACCGCCTCAGGACTACCGCAATCGTTACCCCTCGCAGCTATCAGGGGGTCAGCAGCAGCGAGTTGGCTTGGCGCGAGCCTTGGCGGGTGATCCGAAGGTGATGTTGATGGATGAGCCATTTGGGGCAATTGATGCGATTACCCGCGAGACTCTACAGAATGAAATATTGCGTCTCCAGTACCAACTCAAGAAAACGATTCTGTTTGTTTCCCACGATGTTGAGGAAGCGCTGCGTCTGGCTGACAAAATCATGATTATGCAAAAAGGTCAGATTGTGCAGTTTGATACGCCATTTAATATCCTGACGCAACCAGCAAATGCCTTTGTGTATGACCTAGTTGGTGCCGATGATATGGTGCGTCAGCTGAGCCTGCTGCGCGTTGAGACGGCAATGAGCGATGTGCCTCAGAACCACCATTATCGAAGTGAACATGCGATCGCCCGAAATGAGAATTTACGCCAAGCCTTATCACTCCTGCTGCGGACTGGTGCCCAGAAGCTGACAGTACTTGATGCTGGGAATGTTGTCGGTGTCCTTACCCTTGAACACATTCGTAATTCCGCAATGAGGGGAGAACCAGCTGATTTAAGCCCCTCTACTATCGGCGATTTCATTGATACTTCTGCTAGCCATTAGCTTAACAATTTCTGTTAGGTTTGTACTCTGCTGACGATAAACCATTAACTGCTCGTCCTCGGCTTTGAACTGAGAGCGGTACTGTTCGTCTATGACTTTAACTGTTAGTTCATACTCTCGCTGAGGTCGGCTCCCCTAAGGTCTGCTGCAAGGAGATTTGGTCTGATTTCAGGGTTGCTTTCCCTCCAATTATTCCAAACATTTATTCCTTGCCTAAGCAGAGCAAGATGTTCCTCATTTGTCATCTAACGCTAGCTCCTGGACTTCGTTATTGGTCACTAAAGAATACGAGCGTCTGTTTAGTAAAACCGGAAGCAGAAAGCGGCGGCAAGAGTAACAGTCGATAGCGGAGAAAGGCGTTTATTAAATATTCTCTGGCGAGAGGACAAAAGAGGAACCAGACTTCAGCATAGGTTTCTACCGCTGGGTTGTGGTGGATTGTGCTACGAACACCCGTGCAGTTTTGGCGATCGCTATCCTGAATTTCAGCCGCCGTGAGCTAATACTCAGCCCAATCG
>CBDTXL010000171.1:0-9453 GCA_965364435.1 uncultured bacterium | reverse complement strand
CTGCTGAGTCGAGTAAGATTGAGTCGGTATATCAGAATCTGCTGGTGTACTACTCTTGAAGAATAGACCTCTTGCCTTATTATCAAGTTTGCTCCACAGTCCGCCTTGAACTTAAGGATACTGTTGGTCAATTAACGAGGGGTCTGACCACTCACCCCTAAAATTGGGTTGTAGGGGCGAAGCATTCGGGCGACAATGCCCCCAATTCAACCAAGATTTTCAATTCCGAATGCTTCGCCCTCCCCCACTGTCACCCGCAGGCAGGGCGAAGCATTCGGAAACAAACATCTGGGATTAGCCAATAGATTGATCGCCCGAATGCTTCGCCCCTACAAGATTTCTCTTTGGGAGGTCTGACCCCTTCTGAATTCGCCAACAGTATCATGAATTCCCTGGTGGGTGAATGGACAGGTGCAAGAGGTTAATTAAATCACTTGTTTTATAGTCTGTGTATGAAAGTTTACTGGCATCTAAAACAAAAATTTTGCCTAAGGAGTGCGATCGCGTTGCCTACAGTTAGGCTGATCGCGCTCTCTGTGTTTCTGGGAGTCTCAGGTTTTCGGGCTGATGCTGTCCCCCTCAACCAGACAACGACTCCCAAAAGCTTTGCGGATTGGTGTTTGAATCGAGCCAATCTTCCCCCGGATACCAGACATACTGTTGATGTGTTGTTGCAGAAGGCTGGCACAAGTGAGTGCGATCGGGCTGACAAACAGCTTTCGACTTTCACATCGCTCGACCTCTCCTTCAATCAAGTAACCGACCTCAAACCCTTGTCAGGACTTCCCAAACTGACTTACCTCTACCTCTCCTTCAATCAAATAGGCGACATAAAACCCTTGTCAGGACTCTCCAACCTGAGTATCCTCGACCTCTCCGAGAATCAAATAGCCGACATCAAACCCTTGTCAGGACTCTCCAACCTGAGTAACCTCAGGCTCGACAACAATCAAATAGCCCACATAAAACCCTTGTCAGGACTCCCCAACCTGAGTATCCTCTACCTCTCCTACAATCAAATAGCCCACATAAAACCCTTGTCAGGACTCTCCAACCTGAGTGAACTCTGGCTCGACAACAATCAAATAGGCGACATAAAACCCTTGTCAGGACTTACCAACCTGAGTAGCCTCAACCTCGACAACAATCAAATAGGCGACATAAAACCCTTGTCAGGACTCTCCAACCTGAGTCGCCTCAGCCTCAACAACAATCAAATAGCCGACATAAAACCCTTGTCAGGACTCCCCAAACTGACTTACCTCTACCTCTGGAACAATCAAATAGCTGACATAAAACCCTTGTCAGGACTCTCCAAACTGACTTACCTCAGCCTCAACAACAATCAAATAGCCGACATCAAACCCTTGTCAGGACTCTCCAATCTGAGTAGCCTCAGCCTCAACAACAATCAAATAGCCGACATCAAACCCTTGTCAGGACTCTCCAACCTGAGTCGCCTCAGCCTCGACAACAATCAAATAGCCGACATCAAACCCTTGTCAGGACTCTCCAACCTGAGTCGCCTCAGCCTCGACAACAATCAAATAGCCGACATCAAACCCTTGTCAGGACTTACCAACCTGAGTATCCTCTACCTCGACAACAATCAAATAGGCGACATAAAACCCTTGTCAGGACTCTTCAACCTGAGTGGCCTCTACCTCGACAACAATCAAATAACCGACATCAAACCCTTGTCAGGACTCTCCAAACTGAGTGAACTCTCGCTCGACAACAATCAAATAGGCGACATCAAACCCTTGTCATCCCTGACAAAACTAGAACAACTCAGAATCGGAGGAAACCCGATCGCCAATAAAATTTGTCCGGTCAAGCCAGAGTCTATCTGTAACTTCTCAACTACTGTTAGTTATTAAGTCGGATTTTTTACTTTTCAATTTTTAGAATTATTTAATGCACATTTTGGAAGATATCGCTAGTCTATTTGAGTTATGAATAATAACAAACCACAGAGGCACAGAGAACTCAGAGAAAGAGGGAAGAGAGAATTTCACGAATCATTTAGGACTGCTATATATAGGAAGAGTAGTATGCAACAGCAGGAAATTTCTCATCACCTTGTCACTAATCTTAGGTCTGCACTAGGTGTCCTTGAACTCGATAAAAACTCACAACTTTATCGAGATACCCTATCAATCTGCGACTATCTCCAAGAACCGATTTTTCGGATTGCTGTCTTTGGTCCCTTTAATTACGGTAAATCAACCCTACTCAATGCCATCCTTGGCAACCGTACCCTCCCCATCGATCTGATTCCCACGACAGGCGCGGCGATTCATGTCCGATATGGCAATGAGCCACACACTCGGATTACATTAACAGATGGCACAGAAATTAGTGAAAGCGGCACTGATGTTCTGAAACGGTTTGCAATCCTTGATGACCAAAGACGGATGCGGGGTGATGTTGCCTCTATTCAGGTTTACTGTCCCCATCCCTTCCTACAAACGGGTGTAGAACTGCTGGATTTGCCGGGAACGAACGACAGGGAAGCGCAGGATGCCTTAGTGCGTGACCAACTCTTAACGGCAGATTTGGTTGTTCAGGTGTTAGATGCGCGGAAGTTAATGACGTTAGGGGAGCGGGAAACCCTGAGAGATTGGCTCCTGGATAGAGGGATAAAAACAGTTGTTTTTGTGGCTAATTTCCTGAACTTGTTAGAACCGGAAGACCAAAAACAAGTTTACAATCGCCTCCTTTTTGTAGCAGAAAGTTTTCGCTCTGAGTTACCGAATAATGTGAGTAATCTCTATCGGGTTGATGCGCTACCCGCTTTAAGAGCGAGACTCAAAGGAGATACGTCAGCGGCACAGAGTACAGGACTGGCGATGTTTGAATCTGCCTTGCAAACGATTGTCGCGGTTCAACAAGAAAAGCTTGTTGTACGCTTTCCCCGCGTGCAAGCGATCGCGTCTCAGGTAAAGAGTGCTTTACAAGCAAAAGTGCAAGCAATTACCAGCGAATTAGAAGCCGCCCAACAGAAGCGCCATGCTAAGATTGAAATTAAACAAAAGGCACAGAAACTGATTCAAAAAGGTTTCTCTGCAAGTGTTTCTGACTTCCAAAGTTGGCTATACCTGCCAAAACTCCTAAACCTCTATCAATCTGAAGTCGCTTCAGCGTTGCAGCAAGGTACATTTAGTACTTGGGAACGGGGAGTATTTAAAGATGCTATACAAGAACAGCAACAGGCAGTTATAAAATGGGTACATCAAGCCTGCGAGTTTTTTGATTGCAGTCAGCCTGCCGATCTATCGATTTCCTTTCCTGAGCAACCCCAAGTACTTCTACCCGAACAACCCAAGCAACAAACCCGTTCAAAACAGTCGAGTGATGTTGCTCCCATTGCCATCACATCTGGACTGGGTTGGATTTTAGGAGGACCTGTCGGAGCAGCAGTAGTTGGGGGTGCTACCTATCTGTTGAATCAGCTTAATCAGGATACAGACTCAGAACAACCAGAAGCATCAGCCTCTTATTTAGAGCAAGTAAAACAAGCTTATGCTAAGGCAGCTCAAGACTATTTGACTCGCTTCAGCACTCAAGCTTTCTCCACACTTCGCCACTATGAGGAAGCCGCAGAAAAGATTATTAATAGTCAAGTCACTGAAGAGCCATTAAAACTTACAACCCAGCATCATCAGTTACAGTTGTTACAGACTTTATTGGATAATCTGAATCAAGAATTAGAGTCGATAAGCACGAGATTAGCGATCTGAAATGAAAACAAAGTTGGGGTAGCTTCTCCCTCTTCTGTCACTTTCCCTAGAGAATATTCCAAAGCCCCGATTTTGTAAGCTCTCGCATTGCGGCGAATAATCTTCGGCTGATTGCTCATACCAAGTTGCATTCAAACGTATAACTCTCTCTTTCTCTGACCTCTGTGTCCTCTGTGCCTCGGTGGTTCGTTAAATTCTACTAAGAGCAGCAACTCAGTATCAACTCCTTCTCTCGCAATGCGAGAGCCCTTTCTCTCTGCTACCCCCTTTTTCGGCAACCCAACCTCAATGAATTGCAGTCGGGCGAGTCACCTCAGAATTAGTGTTTAGTTTCTTAGTGTTCTTCTTCTTACCACCTGGCTTGAAGCGATCGCGAATCAGATTAATCACAATATAGAGAACTGGCACCACAAACAAACTCAAGAACGTCGCGACAAACATCCCACCAAATACTGCCGTACCCAAAGATTGGCGGCTACCCGCCCCTGCCCCTGTGGCAATTGCCAGTGGGAAAATACCCAACAACGTCGAAAAAGCCGTCATCAGAATCGGTCTTAATCGCTGTTGCGAGGCTTCAATTGCCGCCTTGGTAATCGGAAGTCCTTGGTCCCGTAATTGGTTGGCAAATTCCACAATCAGAATCGCGTTCTTACTAGCCAGACCTATTAGCATAACTAGACCAATCTGGCAATAGACATCATTGGAAAAACCGCGCATTTGTTGCGCCAACAGTGCCCCGAAGATAGCCAAGGGGACTGTGAGCATAATAATCAGTGGGTCAATGAAGTTCTCGTACTGAGCCGCCAGCACCAAGAACACAAAGACGAGTCCCAAACCGAAAATGAGCGGCGCTTGACCCCCAGCCTCTAGTTCTTCGGCGGAGGTACCTGACCACTCATAACCTAATCCCGGCGTCAAAACTCTCTCTGCCACCCGCTGCATGGATTGAATCGCCTGTCCAGAACTCAAACCAGGGGCAGGCGAACCCGTGATTTCAATCGACCGGAATAAGTTGTAGTGATTAATCGTTTGCGCCCCAGTGGTGGGTGTTACCTTCACCAGATTGCTTAAGGGAATCATCTGATTTTGGGCGGAACGAACGTACAGACTATTAATATCCTCAGGGTTGGCGCGAAACTGCTTATCTGCCTGAACATAGACCCGATAAGTCCGCTGTTGCAATGTGAAGTCGTTTACATACTGGGAACCTAATGCCGTTTGCAGGGTATTGAAGATATCATCGATCGCAACACCCAGCGCCTTGGCTCGATTGCGATCGACTTCAATCAAAAGCTGAGGTGTGTTCGCGGCAAACGTACTAAACACCCGTTGTAATCCGGAACCCGGTTTATTCGCTGAGCCGAGAATCTGACCGAGAGCTTGAACCAGGGGGTCTAGAGTCTCGTTCCCTCTACGGTCTTGCAGTTGAAACGTAAAGCCACCAAAACTGCCTAAACCCTGAATGGGAGGGGGATTAACGGGTAGGAGTCGGGCTTCGGGAATGCCCGCAAACGCCCCGAACAACTTACCGATAATCGCCTGGACTGACTGATCAGGTCTTTTACGCTCTTCCCAAGGCTTGAGGGTGGTAAAAATCAAGCCAGTGTTGGGATTACTGCCGCTGAAGCCAAAGCCACCCACCGCGAAAGTGCCTACAACATCAGGTTCTTTGAGGATGATTTCTTCAGCCTTGCTCATGACATCGCTGGTATAGTTCAGCGACACCCCCTCTGGTCCTTGCACGATTGTGATGAAATAACCTTGGTCTTCTTCGGGGAGAAACGCCGAGGGTACGCTCAAAAACAGCCAAGCGGTGATGCCCAAGGATACGATAAACAGCCCAATCACCACTAATTTAAAGTGGCTTAGGAAAATTAGCGATCGCTGATATCCTCTTCGCGTCCAGTCTAAGAAGCCATTAATCCGATCAAAAATCGCGCCTACCCAGCCAGTTGGTTTGTGTCCCTGACGCAGCATCAGTGCACAGAGGGACGGAGTTAGGGTTAAGGCAAGGAAGGTAGAAATCGCGATCGAGAAGGCGATGGTGAGCGCAAATTGTTTATAAAGCGCTCCCGTTGTCCCTGGGAAGAATGCCACTGGGACAAACACGGCCATCAGCACGAGCGATGTAGCAATAACTGCACCAAACAGCTCACTCATTGCCTCAGAGGAAGCTTGCCGAGCATTCATCCCCTTATCCTGGATAAAGGTTGTGATATTCTCGACCACGACGATCGCATCATCAACCACCATCCCCGTTGCCAAGGTCAGACCAAACAAAGTCAAACTATTGATCGAAAAGCCGAAAGCCTTGATAAAAGCGAATGTTCCAACTAAGGCAAGGGGAATCGTCAGTGAGGGAATGAGAGTAGTCCGCCAGTCCTGTAAGAAAATAAAAATCACTGCAACGACTAGTGCGATCGCAATTAACAGTGTGATCAGTACCTCGACCAGGGACGCTTGCACATAATTCGTCGTATCAAACGCCACTCGATATTTCAGTCCCGGCGGGAACGTCTTAGAGAGTCGCTCCATCTCTTTTTTGACAGCATGGGCAACATCCAAAGCGTTACTGCCCGGAAGTTGATAGATTCCCAAACCCACAGCGTCGTTGCCCCGAAATCGCAGGAACGAGCTGTAATTTTCTGCTCCCAGTTCAGCTCTACCGACATCTTTTAGCTTGACAAGCGTGCCGTCGGCATCGGATTTTATGACAATGTCCTCAAATTGGGAGACATCGGTGAGCCGACTGATCGCCCGCAGACTCAGTTGGTACATTTGTCCATCGGGTGCCGGTTGCTGACCAATACTCCCTACACCTACCTGTAGGTTCTGTTCCCTCAGGGCGTTGACTACGTCCTTCGGAGTTAGACCTCGACTGGCGAGTCTAGTCGGGTCTATCCACAGGCGCATCGAATATTTGCGCTCCCCAAAAATCCGCACATCCCCAACACCCTTGGCTCGTTTCACGGCATCGACTAGGTAGATGTCCGCGTAGTTACTTAAAAAGGTGTTGTCGTACTCACCCTTTTCCGTGTATAGCCCGATCGCTAAGAGAATGCTGGTGGATTGCTTGGTGACCCTAACTCCGGTTTGTTGCACTGCTTCTGGCAGCTGCGACTGGGCAACAGTCACGCGATTCTGGACATCAACCGCTGCAATATCTTTATTGCGTGATGCGTCAAACGTCACAGTAATCGAACTGCCGCCATCGTTACTACTCGATGAAGTCATGTACTTCATGCCTTCAACGCCGTTAATCTGCCGTTCTAAAATGTTGGTAACGGCATTTTCCACAACTTCAGCACTTGCCCCGGTATAGTTTGCCGTAACGTTGATTTGGGTAGGGCTGATGTCCGGAAACTGGGCGATCGGTAGAGTGGGAATACTAATCGCTCCCACCAGGAGAATAATTAAGGCGCAGACTGTCGAGAAGACGGGTCGCTTGATGAAAAAATCGACAAACATAGAATGGGTAATGGGTAATGGGTAATAGGTAATGGGTAATTGGGGAATGATTAGTACCTATTACCCGTTACTCATAACATTGCTTTCTATAGCCAGTCTAAATGATTTGTGAAATTCTCTCTTCCCTCTTTCTCTGAGTTCTCTGCGCCTCTGTGGTTTGTTATTATTCATAACTCAAATAGACTACCTATATGCCATAGGAATTAACAGAAAATTCGCTCCAAACCCTCTGCCTCCCTTTGTAAAACCTCTGTGCTACTCTGCGTTCAAACCCTATTATTCCGATAGAAAAAGATTCTATTTAACTAAGACTCAGGGATAATAGGAGCGCCATCAGTCAGGTTTTGCCAGCCCGAAACGACTATTTTTTCTCCTTGCTTTAAGCCTTCAAGAACTCGGTAACTATTACCCTGGATATTGCGTTTGTCCAACTCCACGAGCTTTTGGCGAGCGATGAGTTTAGATTGTCCCTGCGTTTGAGCAACATAGACAAATTCTTTCCCCGCTATGGTAACCACGGCTGTCGTTGGGATTAAAATTCCAGGACTCCTTTTCCAGATCACTTTAGCCTGCACCTTCTGCCCATTTTTTAGGGTGCCTTCGGGATTTGGAAAGCTGGCTTTTGCCAAAATACCTTGGGAGTCATTAACTTGGGGTGAGATAAAAGTAATTTGACCAGTGCCTAACAATTCGTAGTCTGGGAAACTGCTCAGCTCTACAGGGAGTCCAAGTTGCAGTTGGGCTGTTTTATTCGCAGAAATCCTCATCTCCAGCTCTAATGTTTGGTTTTGGATGAGAGCGGTTAGCGTATCCCCTTTACTAACGAAGTCTCCTACTTTGGCTGGGATATTGTCGATAATGCCAGTGATTGGGGCGAAAATCTTTGTGTATTGCAGCTTAACTTCCGATGAGCGGACTTGAGCAGCTGCCTCAGTAACTCGCGATCGCGCCTCAGCAATCTCTTCTTTTCGGGGACCATTCTTCAGTTGCTGTAAGGATTGCCGCTCTTGTTCAACAGCTGCTGTTAGCTGATCGATATCGGAACTCCTACCCTTTCGCAGTCCCTCTAGGCGTCGTTCAGCTTGTTGCAGCTCGGCTGTAGCACTGCGCTCTTCTTTGATGTATCCTTCCAACACATCTTGAGAAATAGCGCCCTGTTGACTTAATTGCTGATATCGACTTACCCGTGATTTCGCGAGGTCTTCCTCGGCTTTAGCTGCCTCCACTTCAGCTTGAGCCTCAGCAATTTCTTCTGGACTAGCCCCGGCTTTGGCATTGGCAAGGCGGGCTTCGGCTTGACTTAAACGCGCTTCGGCGAGAGCAATTTCCTCTGAACGACTACCAGCCTGTAGTAGAGCAAGACGAGCTCTGGTAGTGTCAAGATTAGCTTTGGCTTGCATCCTCTGCGCTTCAGGGTCAGCACTGTCCAAACGAATCAGTAATTGCCCTTGCTGAACGCGCTCACCATCTTTAACCAAAATTTCACTGATTCGCCCCTCCACTTGAGGCTTGATTTCCACGCGTCGTGGTGCTTCGAGGGAACCTAAAAATTTCTCAGTTTCTGGGACACTTTCTGTCTCTACCGTTGCTAGTTTGACGGGAATTCCTTGAGGCTTACCTGCTCCCGCCGCAGGAGCTTTAGGTGCATTATTGGCACGGCTCGTTTGCAACCAGTACCAACCAAAACCCCCTCCCAACATCAGGATGATCACTCCTAAGGCGATCAGCCAACGATTCTTTGAGCGTGGGTGAAACCGCTGCTCTGAAAAGGACTCCTCTTCAAAAGCGCGATCGGCGTCAGCCATTACAGCCTTTTCTGTCTTTGCTGAAACTAGGTATTCAGGGGACTCAGGATCGCTCATAAAAAACACCTTTGGACTGTTGTGCGTCTGCTACCTTAAGTTGTGCCTGTACATTCTTCTGTGAAGCACGAGCCGCGTTGATATAGCCTTTCTCAAATGAGTGAGGTACATTTAATTTTCTTGCCCACTCCCCACTCCCCACTCCCTACTCCCTAAAACCCAGGACGAAAGTACCTCATCCAAATGCAAACCGCTATATTTGCGATCGCGTACCCACTGCTGCCCACTTGCCAGAGAGCGAAATTCTGACTTTAGCCATTGACATTGCCTTTGCTTGTGTGATATAGAGCTAATTTTTAGGGATTCTCACTAGGGCGCTGTAATCTAGACGCGCATCTTGCATATTTCTGTTTAGTATATCAGTCTGGTATAGACAAAGG
>CBDTXL010000170.1:0-9481 GCA_965364435.1 uncultured bacterium | reverse complement strand
CAGTAGTTCAGGAGCGCTTAGACTCACTGCCAACGCCAAGTGTCGCTCGTTCTTTACTTACAGAATCTTGCTCCTTATATTGTTCCTTGGTGTAGTAGAAGTAGCTGTCTGGTTCGTTTTTAACAATTACGCCATTGGTCACCAAACCTAAGACTTTCTGACCTGAGCGTGCTAGAAACTCCTTAGCCGCCTTAGCACTAGCTGAATCTACCACTTTAGGTCGAACCACCAGTAAAATGCCGTCAGCCATTTTGCCCAAAATCGGAGCATCAGCGACCCCAGCTAGAGGAGGACTATCAAAGATGATAGAGTCATAGTTTTTCGAGAAGGTCTCAATTAGTGAAGCCATCCGTTTGGAGTCGAGAAGAGCTACTGGATTAGGAGGTATAACTCCAGAAGTAAGAACATCCAGCCTAGGCATTACTTCCTGGACAGATGTGGTAAATTCAGCTTCACCGACAATAACGTTACTTAAACCTACTGAGTTTGTCAGCCCCCATATATGATGCTGAGATGGATGACGCATATCCGCATCCACTAGAAGGACTCGGTGTCCGACTTGGGCAATTGTTGCCGCCAGATTAGCAGAGACCGAAGACTTTCCTTCCTTAGAAACCGAACTTGTTACAACAATAGCTTTTAGTTCTTTATCTGAGCTGAGAAATTTCAGGTTGGCTTGAAGCATTTGGTAGGCTTCATTAATCGGAGAGTCGGGAAAATCTCTTGCGACAATCCGAGGACTAGTCTGTTCTAGATTTCTAACATGAGTGCTAATTTTTCCAGACTTGTCAAAGGCAGGAATAACTCCCAGTAGGGTAGTTCCGAATAGTTCCCTAGCTTCCTTAACAGTTTTAACCGATCTGTCTATCAGATCGAGTAAGAAGGCAGTGGCGATACCAAGCAGGATACCTACCACCCCTCCCCCTAGGAGATATTTCTTTTTGCCAACACCACTGGGGTCTTCAGGAACTTCGGCATTCGCAATAATACGAGCATTCCCAATATTTTGATTTTCTGCCACCTGTGCTTCCTGAAGCTTGTTCACAAGAGTTTCGTAGGTGGTTTTGGATGCGTCTACCGTCCGCTCAAGTTCCTTCTGTTGTTGCTCTAATTTAGGCAGTATGGTAGAACGCTCTTTGTAAGCCGACTGTGTCTTATATAAAACAGCTAGCTGACTAGTCAAACCTGAGAGTTCTACTTCTGACTGAAGAAGATCCGCCGTCAATCTTTGCCTAAGTTCTCCAATCTGTAATTTCTCAACAGAAACTTGTTGTTGGCTTCCAAGAACCTGGTCTATCCGCTCTTGCAGTAAGGCTTGCAGTGCCGCTTCTTTAGGCTTCAGACTAGCTACCGTAGGGGATGTGTCCAGGAAGCGGCTGCGCTCAACCGCTAGTTGGCTTTGTACCCTTTGGAGTTCTGTAAGTACCTCTTGCACTCCAGGAGACTGGCTCAAAGAAGTAACGGCTACAGCTTCTTCTGAATTCAAACCGACTTGGTTACGGAGTGCTGTAGACTTTGCCGTTGCCTCTGCAAGTTTAGCCTGAGCTTGAGCAATTTGGCTGTCTAAGTCTGACATAACTCTTACTGCCGCGCTTGCTTCCTCTGTCAGGGATACCACTCTATTCTCTTCTTTGAATTTACGCAGCTCGATATCGGCTTGCCTAACAGTGGCTACAATGTTGGGGAGTTGGTTCTTAATAAATACGCGAGCTGCTGTAGCTTTAGCCCGGTTACTTTGTACATCGTTCTGTATATAAACCTCCATCACTTTATTGATTACCGCAGCCGCCTTCTTAGGATCATTGTCCTGATAGGAAATTTGTAGGATATCTGTCTCTGTAATCCGTTTCACCTGAAGCCCGTTTGAAATGACCTTTGGGTCAAGGGGTTTCCCATCCTCGTCTCTTAGACCTAGTGCCTGCACCGTCTCTTGTGCAATGGGAAGAGAACGAATAATTTCCGTTTCCGTAGATAGGGGGTTGCTCTTTTCGCCAATAGTAGCAATCTCTCCTAAGTCGTTCTTCAATCCTGTCAGCGCAGCCGAACGGTCTGCCTTGAATATAAGCTTGCCTTCTGCCTGATAGACGGGCTTTGGCAGTGATGCAGCTATGCCAGCGAGTACAACAATAATCCCAAACACTACAGTAGCAGGCAACCAGCGCCGTTTGAGTACAAGCCAGTACTTTTGAAAATCTATTTCTTCGGAATATTCTTGAGATTCCATAAGGGCTGAGGAAAAAGGTTTAGGAATAATAGGAAAGGTTAGGGACTTACCGATAAAAAAATCTTATTTTAACTGCACTAGTAGGCACCCTCCTTAGTTAGAACGACTTTAATGGTTTGTAGCAATATTTTGATATCAAGTGCAAGAGACCAGTGCTGAATATAAGCGAGATCCAAGTAGAAAACTTCCTCAGAATCCACATTGGAACGACCACTAACTTGCCACAGACCTGTAATCCCAGGTAATATCTCGTGGCGCAGGAAGTGGTTTTCTGAAAATCGTTCTACATCCCGCACAGGAAGCGGACGGGGACCGACAATACTCATCTCCTCCCGCAGGACGTTGATGAGTTGTGGTAACTCGTCTAAACTATAGCGGCGGAGGAACTTACCGACCCTAGTAATGCGTGGGTCGTTCTGCATCTTAAACAAGACTCCCCCTTTTACTTCGTTTTTCGCTTCTAGTTCTTTTTGCAACTGGCTGGCGTTTGCCACCATAGTGCGGAATTTCCAGACTTTGAAGTGGCGACCTTTCAAACCAACACGAGTCTGTTTGTAAAAGACAGGACCGGGTGAGTCTAGTTTGATCAGAATTGCAATTAACAGGAAAGGCACACTGATTAGGAGCAAAATTAGGGAGGCAGCTACAATATCAAAAGTACGTTTTACAAAAAAATCACTCCCGATGACCGGAGGAGAATTAAACCGGATCGTTGTAACCCCCCCGATCATCTTAATCTCAGACCACTGCCTGGGTAATTCCAAGCTAACAGGTAGAACCCTTAATCGAATGCCCGCTGACTTCAATTCCCAGAACAAAATTATTGGATCTTTTACAGAATGCCAGGAGCAAATAAAAACCTCACTGATTCTCTGGGAGCAGATTTCGTGAAGAACTTCAGCCCATCGTTCAGGGTCGTTCCGCACAGATAACTCCGCAGCGCCCTGGATATTAAATTGCTTGGAACGAGTCAGTAATTCTTTTGCTTGCTCAATATCCTCAGGGTTTCCCAGGAGAAAAACGGGTTGCTGGAGAGCGACATGCTTCCTGCGAAGGCTGACAACAGCAAGGTGAAGCATTAGACGCTCTGCGCTCACGAAAATTAAACTCAGCAACCAAGCCCACAAAAAGACCGAACGGGATAGCCAAATTCGGGGTTGGTAGAGAAAAAGTGTAATTAATAAGATAATTTGCGCTAGGGTTAGAGATTTGAGTAACCCTACGAAGCTTCTACGTTTGTCATCAGTTCCGTAAAGCCCTGAAGCTGCAAGAATACCCAAGGTGATAGCCAGAATTGTTAGCAGAAAACCAGGTTGTTGCTCATTCTTCCACCATAAAAGATTAAACCCCTCAACTGGAGTCCCGAATTGGGTCGCTATGACCCAAGCTAAAGACAGCATTAGACCATCTAGAAGAACGAGTAAAGCGACCCGAATCCAATTAAGGAGCGTTCCCTGACGAATCTTGGTAATTAGTGGAGTACGGAGATCGCCGTTTTTTCGGTACATGGTGTTGCACGCTTCCTATATCATTGGGGAGTTGGCTCTCTCTTAAAGTTAGCCAGTTTTAGCATTGGGGGATAACTATAAAACTCTAATGAAATGCTCAAACACTAAAGGTAGAAGTTTGTATGGAAATTGAAAAAATGGTTTTTCCTGGAAGGGACTTGAGGTTCCAGAAGGTAAGCCTAGTTAAAGGAAAAAGAATCACTACTGGCCTATCCATAGGTTGACGCCTATTCCTTATCCTATGAGACTTCTTGCATAAATGTAATCATTTTCCTAATTATAAACATAGCAACTTACCAGTAAATGGGCTTCAGAAAGCTGAAACCGTTGAACTGTCATTGATAGCGCCATTTAACACTCTCTGTGGTTAAACCGAAGTTCCCTGCCCATGCGGGACAAGGCTATTAAATTACGCGATCGCTTATAAATGCACATCGGTTTCTTTGAAGATACCAGGAATCACCAGCGCTCTCCAGCTCTTCCGAGCTTAATTCCCAGAGGGATTGCCAGATTTACTGAGTATGCTTAGGATTTTCTTGCTTTGACGCCGCCGCTGTCTTTCTTGCATCCTCTGTTTCCAGTCTCGAATCGCCAGGGCAGCTTTAGCAGCAGGAGAGCGATGGCTATTAGAACTGCTGTCATTTTCGCTTGCAGCTTCGTCTTTAGCCGGTTGGTTCTGCCTAACCATACACTGCGACAGATTATCTTGGGGTGATTCCGGCTCGATCGCTCGGAGGATCGCCTCAGCGGATTGATAGCGGTCTCTCAGAGGAATTTTGAGCATTTTGCCCAAAATCTGAGCGAAGGGTTCACTTAACTGCACAGAATCTTGCCACTGTAGTTCACCCGTTTTACGATCGCTATCAAAGTCTAGAGGTGCTTTTCCTGTCAACAGATAAAGACAGGTGACTCCCAGTGCATAGATATCGCTGCCAAACACTGGTCGCAGAGAGAACTGTTCCGGTGGTGCAAACCCCACAGTACCGATAAAATGGGTGGTCGGCGTTTTCATCGTGTTATCTCCCGCCTGAGCAATCTGCTCTTTAACCGCCCCAAAGTCAATTAGCACCAGCCTACCATCATCCTGACAACGAATAATGTTTTGGGGCTTGATATCCCGATGAATGACCTGCTGCTTGTGGATGTACTGCAACAAAAGCAGCATTTCACGCAGAAAGCGTTTGGCTGCGGTTTCCGATATACAACCAGAACGCCTCACCAGCCTTGCCAAAGTGGCACCGCGTATGTATTCCTGCACTAGGTAAAATTCCCCATCTGCAACAAAATAATCGAGCAGCATGGGAATTTGAGAGTGACTACCCAGTTTAGCAAGAGTTTTCGCCTCGCGCTCAAAGCGCTTACGAGCGTTTTCCAACGCTGAAGCTTCGCTGACTTTGGGGCACAATTGCTTGATGACGCACAAGGGTTCCCCTGGCAACGATACATCTCTTGCCAAAAAGGTGACCCCAAAACCGCCTCGACCAATCATTCGCAGCACCTCATAGCGATCGCGAAACAGCTGCTGTTGACCACACAGCTGACCCAACTGAGTTTGCTGCAAGACGTCAGAGTGAAATGAAGAGAGGTTTCCAGGCGGGAAATTCATGGATTTTCAAGGGCGGGATGATACAGAATCTCCGGTATGCTTTTAGTCTAGGCAAAGATCTTCCTTTCGACCAATCTCTTAAGGTAGAAAAATCAGGAAGAGTTAGCTAATAATTTGACCCAAGAGCAACTATGACTATGCATCCTACACTACAGAAAGCATTCGACGAGAGCCGAGTTCTCAAAGTAATTAGCGGCTTGAATAACTTTGACGCCAACAGCGTTGCTGCGACTGTCAAAGCAGCTGACCGGGGTGGTGCTAGTTTCGTGGATATCGCCGCCGACCCAGATCTGGTGAGGCTGGTTCGTCAGTTAACTACTCTACCGATTTGTGTGTCCGCTGTGGAACCTGACAAGTTTGTCAGCGCTATCCAAGCGGGTGCCGATCTGATCGAAATCGGTAACTTCGATAGCTTTTATGCTCAGGGACTGCGATTTGAGGCAGAGGAAGTGTTGGCGCTGACCCAAAAAACGCGATCGCTCCTGCCTAATATTACCCTGTCTGTCACCGTCCCCCACATCCTGAAGCTAGATCAGCAAGTGCAACTGGCGGAAGAATTGGTGCAAGCAGGTGCCGACATAATCCAAACCGAAGGCGGAACCAGCAGCAACCCACGTTCAGCGGGTACATTGGGTTTGATTGAAAAAGCTGCCCCGACCTTGGCAGCCGCTTATGAGATTTCTCGTGCGGTGTCGGTACCTGTGCTGTGTGCTTCCGGTTTATCGAGTGTGACAGCACCGATGGCAATTGCCGCCGGTGCGAGGGGTGTTGGTGTTGGTTCCGCTATCAATCAGTTGGATAACGAGGTGGCAATGGTTGCAGCTGTCCGTAGCTTGGTTGAAGCTTTAGCGACTGTTAGCCGCGAAGGCGTTAGGCAAAATATAGGCTAACGCCGCCTAATTTAAAGAACTGCCAGAAAAAAATTATCCAGTAGAGACGTTCCGGCGGAACGTCTCTACAAGATACCTCAGGACTTACGCAGAACCTCTATATGTAGGGTGGGCAGTGCCCACCCTACTCCTATACCTAGTGTTTAAATGAGCAGTTTGCGTAAGTCCTGACCTCTTGCTCACAATCAGAATTTAGGATTTGGAACCGCAGATGAACACAGATGAACACAGATAAATACAGATGAAATCGGATTTTATTTTCTGGATAGACCCGATGCTCTTTAAGCCGACACCGAAGAATGAAAATTTCTCTTCCCTAGCCCTTAGCCATTAGCCACTAGCCCTTAACCCCTAGCCCCTAGCCCCTAGCCCCTAGCCCCTAGCTAGGTCTGAGGTTGTGCAAGTTGCTACCAAGGGCTGCCAATCATTGTAAAAGCAGACCAGTAATAAGGATGGGAAAGTTTTTTGTCTCCCAGCTGTGCTAGTTCCGGCGGTAGGGTGACGTTCTGACCAGTACCATGTAACTTTCCCCCCTCCAAATACACTTCCCCCCTAATCATTGCTAGTTGCGCCAAGCGTAGCGCGTCTGACTTGATTGGTGCTTTCTGCAACTGCCAGTAAAACTCCGCCATTAGTCCCAATGTCGCTTCATCGCTGACGTACCAGAGACTACCCACCGCTGATTTGACGCCAGCTTGCACCGCTAACCCAGCAAAACCTAACTCTGCCTCTTTATCTCCCAACGCCGTGCGACAGGCACTAAGTACCAATAACTCTACTGGGGGGTCATTCCAGCCTAACTCTCGCAGTTGGTCAAGGCCTAATCTCCTGTCCCAGAGACGGATGTAGGAGTCCTGCCGTTTGCCAGCTTTAAATTGACCGTGGGTTGCCAGGTGGATAATACCAAAGGGCTGTTGGCGTCGCTGGGCTTTCAGATTCTCTAGGGTGAAGGCATCGTTGAGGAAGGATTTTCCCTGCCACAGCTTTTGGGTAATCGTTGCCACTTCAAAGGGTACGGCGGGTAAGGGATTTTCGTCGCTAAATTCCGAGGCACCCATCGCTAAGATTTGGAATTCTTTAATATCGCGATAGCGGGTATCGGTTAAACTAAGGCTGGGCATCAGACCGGCGCTGTATTTCTCGATTAGGAATTGTTTCCCGTCGTGGAGGGCGATCAGAGGCACAGAGCGCAAGCCGACATCCATGATGAAAGCCAGATTTTTGATACCTTGGGTTTGTAAGTTTTCTTCGATTGGTGCAATCAGCCACTGATAAATTTGCTGAGCGGGAGCTAAATAGCTGGTTGTCCCTAGTTTGCCTTGATTAGTAATTTCACTCCGCAATTTGGTTGCCATTGCCAGAACATTGGCGCGTGTGGCACCAGGTATGGCTCGGAAAATTGGTTCCCCCTTCCCTGTTACTACTACCAGTTGGAGTTGGTCGCTATCTTGCGGGATGGGATTGTTTAGCCGTTGTTGTGTCTCTTGTTCTAGGGTACCAGGGTAAAAGACTGCATAGACGAGGGCGGGTTTCTCTCCCGTTGCTGCCTCAATTTTGTTAAGGGTTGCCTTGATTTCCCCTAGTGTTAAAACCTGAGGACTGAGTAGCCCTAAATATTCTTCATACTGGCGCGTGAAGAACTCCTCCACAGGGAAGGCATTGGTGTTAAGTGCAATGGGTAGTGGTGGTGGTGCGTCTGCCTGGAGTGTTAGGGGTAAGGGTGGATCTGCTTGGGGTAGTGCTGATAGAAAATCTGGCTGTGGTGGCGGTAGATCTGGCGGTGGTGGTAATGGCTGTGGTGCGGTGATGATTTGAATATCGCCTTGGGTGTAGGGACCTGGAAATGATTGGAAGGGTAAAATTGAGTTTCCTGAGCCAGTTGTAATTGCCCCAGCGGTGCCGTTAGTGGTGGCATCTCCAACATCAAAGGGAATAAGTCTGGCTCCACCGTCATGGCGGATAATAATGGAACCGTCCCCAATACCACCAGCCGTGGAGAGGCTGGCAGTTAAACCATTTTGGTCGGTGAAAGTGCCGGTTGCCCGGAAGAATTGTTCAGTGCTAATGTCAACATTGCCGCCTTTGCCGCCAGTGCCACCCTGAGCGTTAATAGAAGCAACTTGGATATCATTTTCTGAGTCTAACTTGACATTTCCCCCATTATCTGATACTGAACTAGAGTCAATTACTCCAGCATTAATGCTATTTGCCGTTACGCTAATATTGCCGCCATCAGTATCTACTATTCCTTGAAGTGCGATCGCGCCAGGGCTGGTTAGGCTGAAATCACCGCCAGCAGTGGACACAGAATTGTTCAAGGTGAAATTATCGGCGAAAGCTAGGGAAATACTGCCACCACTGGTATTAAGGGTAGTTCCTGAGGGTAGGGAAAAATTACCGAGGGGAGTCTCGTTTCCGGCGATGATATCTACACCACCAGGGGAAATACTTGCTGGTAAGTTAACTCCTCCGGGAGTATTGATGGTTATAGCACCACCTCCCTTTCCCGAAGAACCCAAGGTTATCGCATCACTGATGCTGATGGTGTTCCCAGCAGTGAGGTTGATTGCACCTCCACTATCATTGGTGGAACCCGAATCGATTTCGCTTGCTTTGATATCACCAGCAGCAGTAAATGCGATCGCTCCTCCATTACCATTATCAGAAGATGAGTCTAGCGTTCCGCCAATAGTATCAATATTGCCATTACTGGTAGTAAGCTTAATATCGCCACTTCCTTGAGCGCCATTTGAAAGGATATCAGCCGTGGTAATGTTACCAGCAGCAGTAAATGCGATCGCACCTCCCTTGCCATTATCAGAAACGGTTGATGTAGTGCCAGCGCTGGTGTCAATCTTTCCTGCTAGGCTGGTGAGGGAAATATCACCGCTATCCCCAATACCATTATTAGGTGCCCTTGTAAATATATCGACAGTCGTAATGTCGTTTTGAGCTTTGAGGGTAATTGAGCCACCACTTCCAAACGTAATTCCGCTATCTAAAGTTCCTAATGTAGTGATAGAACCCGCTTGGCTGGTGAGGGAAATATCACCGCTAGTTCCTGTAGCTCCCTGATAGAGTAAAGACAATATTGCATCAGTAGTAATGTCCTTCTCAGCCATCAGATTGATTGAGCCTGCCGTACCATTATTGGTTCTAGAATCTAGAGTCCCGGCACTGGTATCGATACTTCCTGCCTTGCTGGTGATAGTAATATTGCCACTATTTCCGTTAACTGGATTCCCCATAAAGG
>CBDTXL010000169.1:0-9502 GCA_965364435.1 uncultured bacterium | reverse complement strand
GGTAGCTCAGTTGGTAGTAGCGCCTGTTTGAAGCACAGGAGGTCGTCAGTTCGATACTGACCTGGGGGGCTGTCGTTGCCCTGTAGCTCAGTGGAAGAGCAGTCGCCTGTTAAGCGAACGGTCGTAGGTTCAATCCCTACCAGGGCAGCCATTTATTTCATTGCCGGGTGGACGAATAGGCAAGTCGCATCACTCTGAATGATGAGGTTGCAGGTTCAAGCCCTGCCCCGGCATCCATTTATTTTCCTAACAATGGGGAGTCGCCTAATGGTATGGCACCGCTCTTTGAAAGCGGAACAATGTAGGTTCAAGCCCTGCCTCCCCAGTTCTGTCCTCAATCTCTAAAAGGACAGCTAATTCATGCTCCTGTAGCCCAACTGGAAGAGGCCGCTACCTCAAAAGTAGTTGTTATTTATGTGTGGGTTCGACTCCCACTAGGAGCATCAAAACTGGCTCCTGTAGCCCAATTGGAAGAAGGCGGCTGTCTTAAAAACAGTCTACGTGTGGGTTCAAGTCCCACCAGGAGCATTAACGGGATGTGGCGCAGTTTGGTAGCGCGGCAGCTTTGGGAGCTGATGGTCGCAGGTTCAACTCCTGCCCCCGCCACCAAATTGCAGGTGTGGTGCAATGGCTAGCATAGAAGTTTCGTAATCTTCTGATGCGAGTTCAAATCTCGCCGCCTGCTAAGTGAGTAAGTAGCGATCGCAGTTCAGGCAAAGCTTGAATTTCCTCCCTCCCAAATTTGCAGTTGTCTTTCAGCGGCAACGATGCAATTGAGAAATTTGGGTGGATGCAGGAAGTTGTCATAAGCTGATGCCATCTGTCTGGCAGCTTCAGGATAGGGAACTCGCCCTATTCCTGTACCTAATCCAGGACAGGCAACGCTACTAATTTTTCGTTCGGCATATTGGTTGTGCCGTCGAACAGCCAGAAGCATTGTCCACATTGCCACGTATGGAATGTCCGTGCCAGCAATAGACATTGGCACTCGCATGGTGGGTGTGTGAGCCAGAAAAGGATGCTTATGGTTACCAGTTTCCACGATGAACGAGGTTCCAACAGGCTGTTCACCCAGGAAGCGAACTAAGGCGAGTGTCAACTTGCCTGAAACTGAGTGGTGATTGGTAGTTTCTAGGGATGGGTTGCAATGCAGATGTGGTGTAAGTGGCAACACAAGGGCATGGTAAGCCCTCGATGTGGGTTCAATCCCCGCCATCTGCTCCAGATTACGCAGGTGTGGTGTTAATGGCAACACAGCAGTCTTGTAAACTGCCTATGCGAGTTCGAGTCTCGCCATCTGCTCTCAAGCGGATATGGTGCAATGGCTAGCATGTGAGGCTTCCAACCTTTTGATACGGGTTCGAGTCCCGTTATCCGCTCTCTCACAATGCGGGTGTGATGTAGTGGCTAGCATCTGAGTCTGCCAGTCTCAGCGCATTGGTTCGAGTCCCATCATCCGCTCTCGTAGTCCTGTAGCTCAGTCGGGAGAGCGCCTCTCTTACAAAGAGGATGTCACAGGTTCAAGCCCTGTCAGGACTACCAATTCTTGCCCCCATAGCTCAGTGCATAGAGCAGCGCCCTTCTAAGGCGAGTGTTCCAGGTTGGAATCCTGGTGGGGGTGCTTGATACAGTTCAAAAAGGAGGTTGCCTTCTTCTGCAATTAATTGAACGGGATATGCGATCGCACATACAGCGTGACCTAACCCTTAGAGCTTACATACTTTAGTACGAGAGGAAAAGTAACGCTGTTCTAATACAGTGGGCGTTTGCGAACGAGGAGTGCGAAGAACCCGGCAGGTTGGCTTAGAAGTAGCCATCCTTTAAAGAGTGTGTAATAACTCATCGGCGGAGTCCCTCTAGTAACTGAGAAAACGCAAATTGCTCTGAAAACTTGCACGCTATTTTTCGGATGCGCGATCGCAACTGTATGGGTCTGTAGCTTAATTGGTAAAGCGTCTACCTTGCAAGTAGAAAGATGTCAGTTCGATTCTGACCAGTATCCACCAAATATAGGGGGTCATAGCTCAATTGGTAGAGCGCTTGCTTTGCACGCAAGAGGTCAGGAGTTCGATTCTCCTTGGCTCCATTATGGTGTCTGAAGCCAAAGCGGTAGCGGCGCTGGTTTGTGGAAGCAGTCATAGCGGGTTCGATCCCCGTCAGACACCCCTGAATGGAAGCTGCTGCCGAGAGGACGGCAACCTGTCTCGAAAGCAGGAGTGCAGTTAACAACTGTAAAGGTTCGACTCCTTCAGCTTCCGTTATTCAACTCGGAAGATGCCGCCGAATGGACGGCAACCAGGCTTGAAACCTGGGGTACAGTTGATAACTGTAAAGGTTCGATTCCTTCATCTTCCGCCTTTTTCAAGCTTTTTACTTTGGAGGAATATTTGAAAAACTCTTGTTCTACTTGGTGTATTTTTTCCAAAATCTCTGGAGTGTAATGACCATTTATTGGCAACAGTTCAGGATAGTGGTCTAGAATGAGACGCGCTCTTCTTACTTTTTCTTTCTCTCTCAAATAAGGTGCTATTAGTGCAAGAGCTTTTAATGCACCTTTGCGACCAATCTTCCAGTGATAAGCTTCGCTATATTTAGCTTTGGCTTTGTGAGCTATACAAGCAGAGCCGCCAAAATGGTCTTTCATAAACTGGACAAGTTCAATAGATGTGCTAGTCATGGTCAAATATGGCGCTCTTTTCCCGCCTTTGTTGGTGCGGATGAGGGTAATACTTCCCTCCCCGTCCATTAATCCAGCTGCATAAGCCAATATGGTTTTGTCCATGAAAAAATTTGGAAGTAGTAGAGATTAATTGTACATCCTGTACAACCACCGGAAGCCGAGAAGCGAGGCACTGTGCTGATAACGCAGAGGTAGAAGGGGCAGTACCTTCCCGGTGGATTGCTCACAGGTAGACCACTCTATACATCTGTGGGGATGTAACCGAAAGCTTATCTGTCGGTGTTCAAGGCAAGTTAGCGTGAAGTTATCGGTGAGACTGCGATTTGGTTTGGAGGTGGGGCGATTGCAGGGTATGGCAGCTTAGTTAGATTGCTAAACCGTACATTCTCTGATGAACTCACAAACCTGCGAGTTCTAAATAACCTTGAAGTTACAGACGCTAATGCTCGAAGAACTCTGAAGAGACAAATCTATGTTGGCACAATAGTATGTCTTGAAACTTATTTGTCTGATGCTTTTATAAACACTGTTTTATCAAACAAAGAATATATCGAGTATTTTTTTTGCTCATTCAAGGATTTTGAAAACAAAAAATTTGGGATGAATGAGTTGTTTAAAAAAGTTGATCAGGCAGAAAAAATAGCAAAGAAAGCAATGCTGGAAGTGATTTATCACAACCTGCCTAAAGTGAAGAATATGTATAAGGCGACGCTTGATATTTCATTTCCAGATATATCCAAGGTTCAAAATGACATAGTAAATAGGCATGATTTAGTACATAGAAATGGAAAAACAAAAGAAGGACAATAAATTATTGTAGATGAGATAATTGTCAATGAGGTTATCTGTAGAGTCGAAAGTTTTGTTAATGAGATTGACCGAAAATTGAAGGAAAAAGAGTAATATCCTGAATATCTCCTAGAGCGGGATAATAATGTATTGGAGCGGAGGGACGAAAGTCCCTGGTGATGTGTCAAAAGTTACTAGCCGCCGCTCAAATCTGCTCTGCCATTAGTATACCAGGTATGCGAGCTGCCTTTCCCTCTTCTCGGTTCGCGATCGCGTACCTTCAAAATAAAAAAACTGGGATTTGTAGAAGCCATGAATATAGAAGCTCTCGAATTAGAACTGAGTCAGTGGATTTTGTTATTGCAAGATACTCAACTTTTAAATGAAATCCAGAACATAAAAGAAAAGTCAGTGGAAAATTCAACCGCTATTCAACCTCGGAAATTCGGTTGCGGTAAAGGCATTTTTACTCATGTGGCAGATGATTTTGATGCAACGCCTCCGTTGAAGGCGAGATTCCCAACTTCTCTAAGAAGTCGGGAATCTGAACCTCTGACATCTTACAACTCAAAATTTTTAAATCTGCAACTTCAATCTGAAATTTGAATAAATATTGTCTGTAGCGATTGCAGCAGGAAAATTTTAATGGTTGCACAAAACAACATGGTCAATTGCATAGTATTTCTCCGCGAGAAAGGTAGGCTTGAACGAAAACAAGGACTTGGTGTTCATCCGTTCGGTAGAGTTCCAATCGCAGGTGAGTATGTTTCCTTATCCTCCGAAGCAACAGTCTATAAAGTCACGCATGTTCACCATACTGGCTTTGGTAGCCATCAAGCTGAACTATACGTTGTAGAGGCAGATGACGTGCAGGTTGTTGAGGGAGAACCCGTACCCATGCCATAGTGAAGACTTCGCTCAGGAATTGTCGTAAAAACTGAAAGTTTTTGAGGAAGTCTCAATGAAACACACTGCTGTAACACTTTTGATTCTTCAGTTGAACAAGTTGATTGACACAGGAAAATATGACGATTTCACCATTGAGGAAGTGCATAGCCACATTGATGATGGAACGATACTTCAGTTCTTACGAGATTGAGATGCTTCGCAAAGAAGCGGGAATGAGTAGAGAGTGTTGAGTGCGATCGCCCATCTTCGTAGGTTGACTTGAAGCTAGGAAACTTCACATCTAGTTTTGCTCAGCATCTATGCCAATTGTGCGATCTGCTGTAAGCAGCAGCGCTTCGCTATCGCGCCTACCTTCCATCTCACTTCAAGCGTTGGGCTTAGTTTCGAGTTATCTGTCACCGATGAGTTTAGGTGTCAGCGTTCCAAGGGGAGCGATCGCTCCTCTTCAGCTAGCTGTAGCGATAATATTGGAAGAACTCGAAGATGAAATCCAGTGGGATACTGTTGATTATGTTGCGAGAGAAGCTTAAGCAAGAACTAGACAAGCTAAACGAAGATCAACTCAAGAAGATTGCTGATTTCATCGCCTTCATTGAGTTTCAGGCAAAGCAGGCTGAATCATCTGCTCCTTTTTGGCAGAGGGCAACACCAACGGAACGGGTCAAAGATTTCCGCGAGTGGGTTTCTCAGCTTCCCAAAACCAGTCCAAGCCTCCCTGATGAAGCCTTCAGCCGTGACAGCATTTATGAAGAATGACGAAATACCTGCTTGATACCAATGTTGTATTGCGTTTCTGCAACCCTTCTGATGTCCAACATAACCTTGCAACGGATGCAATATCTTGTTTACTTACACAAGGAGACGAATGTTTTCTGACAGCACAAGTGCTTGTTGAGCTTTGGGTTGTTGCTACCCGACCAGTTGAAGTAAATGGTTTGGGCTGGGCTGTAGAACAAACGAGAAATACAATAGATCAACTTCTCACTCGCTTTCCATTGTTAGAGGAATCCTCACAGATTTTTCCAAATTGGTTGGATTTGGTCACCGTTAATAGAGTGATGGGTAAGCGTACTCATGATACTCGTATTGTTGCAGTTATGCTTACACATGGGATTACACATCTTCTGACCTTCAACCCAAGCGATTTTGTAGCTACAGCAGGCATTACAGTTGTTCGCCCTCAGGATTTAGTAGCCCCTCAAACCAATGAGTCGTAGCCTCGGTAAGCCTTTTTCTTCAGTCTCGTCTCCCTATAAAATAAGTGCGATCGCCCACTGCCGTAGGTTGAGTTGACGCGAGGAAACCCAACATCTACTTCTACTCAGTATCTATGCCAATAAGAGCGATCGCGCTTACCTTCCATCTCACTTCAAGCGTTGGGCTTCGTTTTGGGTTATCTGCCACCGATGAGTTTAGCCGTTAGCGTGGCAAGGATGCGATCGCGTCAAGATGACCGTTGAGTTATTCAAAGCGAATAGTTTAAAATTGCAGGATAAGCCATTTCGTTTTTTTTGTTTCACTCCTCTGTGCAATGCGGTCGGATCTATCCGTAAGGTAAAGAGTTTATGAACGAACATTTAGAAAATCTGATTTGTCGTCATACGTTTAATGCCCAACGCCTCATAGATTCTTATCCACCAAAACTGTATGACACAAACAAGAAAATTGTCTACCAGAGCGCTTGTCCCCCTGGCTCTACCTTTAGTGGTGAGTTAGTGTTCTCACGATGGCGTGCAATGCCATTTCCAAATATTGTTTCCTTCTCAGAGTCTCAAACTGAGTTTCATCAGCAACCTGGTTACTTTGGTTACGAGCCATCAAATCAGAACAGTAACCAGCTGGAATGGTATCTCAATTTCGCCCATTTTGACCTTTTCTGTGCATACGGTGGTTCACTATTCGCTCAGGATGAGATGCAGGTAGCTGAACATCCTGCACTTGCTTCGCTTCGAGAAGCCTTGTTAGATGCAAGCATTAAGCCGCTTACCGTAGAGGCAGGAGAACCGACACCTGTCCTGATTTGTGGAGTTGAACGGCGATGTGAGATTGCTACTAATCCAAATGCAGAAGAGGGACGACCTTTTGGGCTTTACGGTAACAACTTCGCACGTGCTACGGCAAAAGCCATTAAACTGGCAACAAAACCACTCAATCCGCCCACAATTACCAACATTATCGCTATGGAAGCCCCTTCAGGTGGCTATGGCTCTTACTCCCAGGAAGAGATTGAATATATTCTTGCGACGGCGTTTACTGGATTTTCGGCGGCAAGGATTGAATCATACTCACAATTGAAAGAACCGATTGTCATTATTCACACTGGTTTCTGGGGATGCGGAGCCTACGGAGGTAATCGTGTATTGATGGCTCTTTTGCAACTTTTGGCGGCTCGTCTTGCACAGGTAAATCGCTTGGTTTTCCATACAGGCGATACTACAAGTTCTCAGGCTTTTGCAACTGCTCAACAAATTCTCAATCAGGATTTAGCACCCATTGGTTCAAGTGTTGAAGTTTCTAATTTAGTAGCGAAAATCCATGCAATGAAGTTTGAATGGGGTGTCAGCGATGGAAATTGAGAGTTTTAATCTAGTGCGATCGCCCATCCTCCTGGGATACTTTTGATCGGCATGTATGTGGCTGTGCGATCGCGCCTACCTTCCATCTCACTCTCACTTCTAGCATTCGGCTTCGTTTCGACTTATCTGTAACTGATGAGTTTAGCTGTTAGCGTGCCAAGGATGCGATCGCACTACCTCACAGTGACATAAATTTAGGGTATGAGTGAGGGCGTAGTTGTCAGGTATCCGAGGAGCGATCGCTATGCTTGAAGATTTGATACCAGCATTTATACAAAAAAAACAGCTTTGTTAGTAGATAGCTAAAAGCTACAAGTGCTACACTTTGTTGACTCCTAAAGAGGATTAGCTGTGGCTTCCATCACTATTAACATTCCAGACGCTCAATTACAGAAGTTGCAACAATTAGCGCAGGAAAACGGAATCTCTCTTGAAGACTTGCTACGTGCAAGCATTGAGGATTGGCTCAGTTATCCCAAGAGCGAATTTGTCCAAGCGTCAAGCTATGTGTTGAAGAAAAATGCTCAATTGTATCGACGCTTGGCATGATACGTTACCTAACGCTAGTCGAAGTGCTTAGTCTGCACCGTCAGATTATCGAGCAGTCAGGAGGTGCTTTGGGTGTGCGTGACTTGGGTGCATTGGAATCTGCTCTAGCTCAACCTCGCATGACGTTTGGCGGCGAAGATTTGTATCCGACGTTGGTTGATAAAGCTGCTGCTCTAGGTTTCTCCATTGTGATGAATCATCCATTTGTGGATGGCAACAAGCGCACAGGTCATGCTGCAATGGAAACGTTCTTGGTCTTGAATGGAATGGAGATTAGCGCTTCTGTCGATGAGCAAGAACAGGTTATCCTCGCGTTAGCATCTGGTAATTCGGGGCGTGAGCTGTTTGTTGAGTGGTTGAAGCAACATGTTACAGCGATCGAACAGTAGCTTTAAATATTACCTACTACAGCAATGTGTAAGTTGGAGCGATTGCCTACGGCACCAGCGAAGATGTTTGTTCATCATATAGTGTGGCTAATCAACCCGATTTGGATAGAAGCGTCGGAGCATTCACCTGATTAACTAACAAAAGGAAAAAGTATATGCCTCTAAAAAGTTACGGTGTTCTAAAGGGTCGGGCTGTGGATCGTAAGATGGAACTAGAGGCCAGTAGCCCCCACTTTCAGGTGCATGTGCAAGCTGATAAGCTGGACTTTCGCCTTGCGATCAACGTGAAATCGGTTCAGGCACCGTTCGATCTGCTGTACTTCCTGGACGACAATTTTAAGCACCCCATCACTGAGCAACTAGCCAAATTGAACCCTGGCTTCAACGAAATCAAGGAGTCGGATCGTAAGGCAGGGGGGATTGCCTTGGACTACATCCGGGGGAATTTAGTTAATGTCACTCAGATGAAGCCCTTGCCGTTCAACAAGCCTGGGGTGGACAATGACCTTAATGAGTTGATCGAGCTATACATCCAGCGTGCGATCGCGAGTCCAGAGGCTCAAATCTACGCCTTTGGAGAGAGATGGTACGAGGAGGGTAAGCCTGACAAGATTTTCCGCTTCCTCCCTGGCAATGGCGTTCATGACATCCACATGAACCAGGGTAGCTCTGGTAAGTTCCAAAAGGATAACGGTGTTTACCAGGACGGTGGGCTAATGATCCACTTCCCCGCACGGAACCAGTGGGTGGCTGCGTTCTTTGCATTCCAGTCCCAGTCGTTCCACACTGACGACGTTCATGGTAACCCACTGCCGGATGTGCCTGGTAAGCCAGTGCCAGATGTACCCAGTACCCCACCGGACAAGGTTCCTCTACCAGATGGGAAGGTTCGGATTGTCGCCGCTTTGGTAAATCCTCCGGGCGACGACGTAGGCAAGGAGTCAGTCACCTTAATCAATACCTCGCCCGAAAAGATAGATCTGAGTGGTTGGGCTTTAGTTGATAGCTTGAAGCGCAAGTCCCCGCTCAAGGGAATCAGCCTTGCTCCTGGTGGATTTGTGACGGTGCCTTTGAGCGGCAAAGACATTCAGCTTGGGAATAAGGGCGGCATCATCACCCTTCTTGATAAGCAAGGAACCAAGATTGATGGTGTCTCCTACACCAAGGAAGACGCCAACAAGCAAGGCTGGACGATCGTGTTTTGATTTAACGTGACCTCAGGGGTGGGTTACGGCTACACTTAACCCACCCTACAAACAATAGACCTCTTGCACGCAGTCTATCCAAACCCACAGACAAATCCAAGTTCATCTATATTTATCTGTGTTTATCTGTGTCCATCTGTGGTTCCAACTCCTAAATTCCGATTGCGTGCAAGATGTGCGATCTGCGCTTCGCAGCAGCGCTTCGCTATCGCGCAATGTCAGTAGTACAGGCTTGATGTAAGAGCGATCGCTCTTACATGGAAGATAGTCGTCTGGCTAAATTCAGCCATTACTCTAACGATTTGGGGGATGCTGACTGCAACTTATGAGCCGTCCTGAGAATCTGCCCAGCTAGAATAGCTGCCCCAAACCCATTATCAATATTCACCACTCCTATACCAGCAG
>CBDTXL010000168.1:0-9672 GCA_965364435.1 uncultured bacterium | reverse complement strand
CATTAGCAGTAATGTTGCTATCTTCAACAGGGACGGCAACGAGAAAGGGAGCATTGATTGTGATATTACCACCATTACCTGTGCCGCCCGCTGTGGCAGAAATTTCGCTATGGCGGCGCAGCAGCAGTAAGGAATCGGCTTGCAGCTGAATATTGCCACCCTCACCAGAGGCAGTTTGGGCGAGGAGTTTGGCTTTTTTGTCCACAAGGATGGAGTGAGCCTGTAATGCCAAGTTGCCAGCAACTCCTGACCCTTCATTGCTCACGGTTACTTGCGCCCCATCTCGGACAGTCAATGCACGAGTAGTAACCGTCAAGTTTCCCCCATTTCCTGTAGCTGGTGGAGAGACTCCATTTCGGAGTACCTCTCGTCCACCCCCTTGAGCAAACAATCTGCTGGGAAGCTGACCATCGATTGAGGTACCCATCAGTTCCACGGAGTCAGAGGCACTCACTTCTATATTCCCTGCCTGACCAGCGCCAAAAGTAGACGCTGATACTTCTGCTCCACTTCGGATAGTCAATGCACGACTGGTAATGGTTAAATTTCCACCCTCTCCAGCACCTCTAGTCTGAACAGACAATCCAGTCGGACGTTGCTCATCGGGGGAGGTGCCAATCAGTTCCACCCTCTCAGCGGCATTTACGCTTATATTTCCCCCCGAACCCCTTGCTGAAGTCGAAGCTGATATTCGTGCCCCATCTCGAACCGTTAACGCGCGAGTGGTAATGGTTAAGTTGCCACCCTCTCCAGCACCTCTAGTGTCATTCGAGAATTTGCTGGGCTTATTATCGGGGGAGGTGCCAATCAGTTCCACCCTCTCAGCGGCATTTACGTTGATATTCCCTCCCCGACCCGTGCCAGAAGTATCAGATGATACCTGTGAGCCACCCTGGAGCAGCAACTGCGATGCCTGGATCGAGATTCCTCCTCCATTTTGACTCCCCGAAGTATTGGCAGAGATTCTTGACTGGTCGGTCAGTGTAATCAGCCTGCCCTGTAACTGGATAGTGCCGCCGCCTTCACCACTGGAATCTACTACAGCTCCATTGAGCAGGGATATATCTGAAAGGGCTACGCTATTAGGAAAACTCAAACGCAGATTGTTAGCATCTACATTCAACCCGATTGTTCCTTGCCCTGCCAGTCCTCCCAACTCAACTCGCCCACCCTGCGCCAGCAATTGCCCGCCACTCAAGCTGACATCGCCACCCACGAACAACAAACTCGCTCCCCTGGGAACTCTGAGATTGGCTTGAGAAGTAATTGGCTGAACTGCCGCTATTTGATTAAACAGAAAAGCCGAAGGATTTACCGTTAGGAGGGCAACACTACTACCAGTACTCGCGCCAAAAGAGCCGGTTTTGCCAAACTCGATCGCATTACTTGTTGTTGCCACGAAAGAACCACCGAGGTTTAGTTGGGCATTTGGACCAAAAATAATACCGTTGGGATTGAGAAGAAATAGATTGGCTTTCCCGTTAGCCCTGATTAGACCATCAATATTAGAGCCAGATAAGCCAGTGACGCGGCTGATGATGTTTTGGATACTCCCTGCATTATCGAAGTGCGCCTCCCCAGAAGTCGGCACAGAAAAATTCTCAAAGCTGTGGAACAGATTTGTTCCTGCTGTCGTGCCGTCGGTGATCGTGCAGGTGCCGCTATTACAAGGCAAAGAAGTAGAGCCGTTGACTCTTGTACCAAGGGTACCATCGGAAGTGACTTGAGCATGTGCCTGAGGAGCGATCGCACTGACAACTAAGACAAACGTACTCGCTAGTTTTAACGACCAACAAGCATGCTTGTTGCTAGTCGTCATCCCTTGCCGTTGCCTCCAAGCAAAGAGATATAGCCCTTCTCGACTGGATGCGGTAAACTCTGACCTCTCTCCAAACCTCTCTCCACCTCTCCCTAACCCTCTCCTACAAGGAGAGGGAAGCGGATAACTTTTTTGGCTGAGAGAGGCTTTGATTCTTACTCCCCTTCCCTTGTAGGGAACCCTTTGGGGGTTAGGTTTTTCGCTCTGTACTTCACGCAACTGAGAACTGCTATATAAATCATGGCGGTATAGATTAGCACTGGATACAGTAAGCATTTTCATCGGAGGAAACTTAGCGCCCCTCACAGTTGGGAGTAGCCAACCAGGCACCATCAGCCGTGACAGTGGGCGGTTGAGCAGTCAGGATGACTTCTCCTTTTGCATCTTTCACCCATCCCCTAGCTTCCACAAGCTGATTGGTAGGGTTTGCAGAGGCAGCAGTAAAGCTCCTGTCGGGATTAATACTGACGGTTTCCTGGGGAATAGGAGTAGCAGACTGTTGAGTCCTAATTTCGTTGCTGCCCAAATCTACTAGCACTCTTCCAAGACGCAGCGTTTCGTTTGGGTTGGGTGGTACTCCACCCCGTCCTGTTACCACAAAATTAGACTCTTGTCTAGCTGCCACCCCACAGCCTGCACCAACCAACCCGGAAGCATCAACTAGCTGTTCTGGCAAGTTGGTTAACCCCCGACTGGGGTCAACATCTGGTGTGTTAATTTGTACAGAACCGTTGACGCCAAACTCGGAACTGGCAGTAATATCACTTAGGGGAGTTAGGGTAGGGCGAAATTCTTGTCCATAAATGCCAGAGGTCGTGATGTTGATGTTACCTCCCCTTCCCCGCACAGCATTAGCAGTGATGTCGCTATTTTCATCCGGCACAGCGACAATGAATTGACTATTGATATCAATATTGCCGCCATTGCCGGTGCCGCCACGAGCGTCGGTGGCGATTTGGCTATTGCGGCGCTGTAGCAGTAAGTCCCGCACATCTAGTATAATATTGCCGCCATTGCCGGAAGCTGTCCTAGCGATGAGTTGTCCATTGTTATCTAAAAAGATGGAGTGAGCTTTTACCTCCAGGTTGCCAGCATCTCCTGACCCTGTACTGCTCACAGTAACTTGAGCGCCATCCCGAACAATCAACTGCCCAGTTGAAATCCTCAAGTCTCCAGCAGATGCGGTTCCCCTTGTTCGAGCCGTCAAGACGCTGGGAACCCTACCATCTGCTGAGGTGCCAATCAGTTCCACTGACTCGGAGGCGCTCACCGCCAATGTCCCTGCCCGTCCATCGCCAAAGGTAGCAGCATTTACCACGGTTCCATCGCGGACGATTAACCGCCTAGTATCCAGAATTAAATTGCCCCCAGCGCCTGTGGCTCCTGGGAAGACTGCCGTAAATAAGCCGCTACCAACCTGACCAGGCGCTGAAGTACCACTTAGTTCCACCAAATCAGACGCTGTCACTACCAAAGTACCCGCTGCTCCGCTGCTAAAAGTAGAAGTTCCTATTTGTGCCCCATCCCGCAGGATTAACCGCCCCGTGGACAAGGTCAGATTGCCCCCAGTGCCCGTGGCTCCTGGGTAGGTAGCAGTTACTAAGCCACTGGGCGACTGAGTATTGGCTGATCTCCCAATCAGTTCCACCGCATCAGAGGCAATCACGTTCAACGTTCCCCCCGGTTGCGAACCCAGAGTACTAGCCTCAATCTGGGAACCATTGGTGAGCGTAACTTGCCTGCCCCGGACTTGGATATTACCACCCCCTAAGCCACTGGCATCAACCGCCGCCGCCTCGGACAGTTGAATGTCCCTAAAACTAGAAACGCTCTCATAGCCCAAGGCTATGCCTTGAGCTATCGGGGTGAGGCTGACGAAGCTGTTGTGAGCAACACTTCCCAATTCAATTCGTCCTCCTGCTGTCTTCAGGGTTCCACCCTCGATCACCACATCACCCCCCACCAAAGCCAAGGTTTGATCTGGCTGCACCCGCAGACCCACAGAGGTATCAATCAGGTCGGTGTTTTTCCTGATACCCTGACCTTGCCCCTGCACGATAATCCTTCCCGGCGTTGAACCAAATTGCAAGCCCACCGGCACACTGACCGTTAGTAGGGGTGAGCTTTGCACAGGCGTCGCACTGAACTCGGTTCCATCGGCAAACTTTATAGCACTTGCCGTTGTTGCCACAAATGAGCCACCAATGTTGAGCGAAGCCTGGTCGCCAAACATAATGCCGTTGGGATTGAGCACAAACAAGTTAGCCGTGCCGTTAGCTTTGAGTTGACCATCAATGTTAGAAACAGAACCACCTGTGACTCGACTGATGATGTTGTGGATATCCACAGCATTGTTGAAGTAGGTGGTGTTGCCAGTGAGGACAGAAAACTGCTCAAAGCTGTGGAACAGGTTCCCGCCAGAAACCGTACCACCGTTGATCACCGAGGTGTTCCCCTCAGGGGTGACGACGGAAGGGTTGGGGATGGTGCTGTCTGGGACGATTTGCGCCCCGATTGGATAGCTGGTAGCAGCTAGTAGATACCAGATGGCAAGGCCGCTAGCCCTCCAGAAGAGGTTACTAGGTGGTTTCATTAGGGATGATTGCGATGATTGGGCTCACACCAGAAACAAAAACCTGGAAAATGCTTGTTGTTGTTCTTGTTGTTGTTAATGTTGTTAATCTCTTTGTTAATGTTGTTAATCTCTTTAAGATCGATCTTCCCCATAGACTGCCCTCCTACCACAGCATCCAACGCCTCATCCTTCAATTCCTCGTTGTTCTGTTCGCTGATCACAGCAAAAAGCTCTTGTGTCGTGAAGCTACAGCCACTTTCTTGGGCAATTTTGACGAATCTATCGGGGTCTGTGGCTACTGCTAGCTTCTCTTGTAAGGCGGTGTCAGAAGCAACCATTAATAAGAATTCGGTAGCACTTTCTTTGGACATGGGATAAACTCTCCTTGTCAATTTGATAGATGTAGGTATCGAACCTGATAGACTTTGATAGCATCAAGCCTGAGTGAGTCGATGCCCTCGGAGGCGATCGCGCTGAACACTAGGGCGTGTCTGCAAAGTCCAACATTTGAGTGTAGGGGCGAAGCATTTGTATAGAAAATAAAGGTTGGAGCCATATATCTAGGTACAAATGCTTCGCCCTCATTGAGTTTGCAGACAGACCCTAGAGTCTTGGGCAAGAGTGCCATCTCCACTTAGCACTGCGTACAGTACGCAATCAGTGGGGGTTAGTTCTTTTTGATCAATAGGTCAACAGCTAAGCAGTGGCAGCTAGACTATAGGAGTTCAAAGCGTCTGCTCTCTAGCTACTTAAGCACAATCCTAGAAATTAATCCTAGTCAGCACAATGGAAAAAATCGCGCTATTGAGAGCAAAAAATTCCCATAATCTGCTCAGAAAGGATTAACGATTATGGAAAAGAGCAGACCCTGTTCTTGCAATGTTCTTTGGCTCTCCCGTACTTGTGGTGGAAAACCCCATATTACTCATAGCTTCCTAGAAAATGTTGTGCTGAAAGCATTGATCTGTAAGGTTTTGCTGATTGATAAACTTGGCTTATCATTCTAAGTACGGGAGAGCCTGTTCTTTCGCTCGAATCAACAGAACTGAACTACAGCAGATTGCAGGTAAATAGAGTACACCTGTAGGGGCTCTCGCATTTGGTGAGAAAATCTTGTTAATTATTTATAGCTTATCGCCCAAATGCGAGAGCCCCTTCCCCTAACGCCGATTACTGTACTTCATAAACCTGCAATCCGCTGTATGTACTGTACGCAATCGGAAAGCTACCTAAGGCGAACTCTCCTATGGAAGTCTCAGCATAGTAATCACATCCCACTACCTTCGCAAACAGATCGGAGTTGCCACCACCTAGGCCACAAGGGGCAAGGTTCATTGCCGTCGCTACCAAGTACATTGTCTGGTACAAAACCCCAACATGCTTCAGCATCAGCGCATAGGCTAGAGATTCATACTTCCATGCCAGCCGTTGAAATCGAGCGGCAACGATAATCAGGACTTGTGGCATACTCTGCTGTCCGGTGGCGTACCAGGCATCTTTTAACAGCTCTTCCACCGCCTCAGTTTTGCCAGAAAGCCTGCAAAGTTGATGAGCTTGAGGATCGTAGTGGTACAGACCATCAGGCATGTTCTGACAGTGATTGACAACGGCATAGAGTTCCAGTTCGTAAATAGCCCCCCCACCGGGATAAGGTCGATTGCTGAGTTCTCCGGCGTCTGTTTTTATGATGCTTCTAACTCTGGCTGATCGATAGAGAAACTCCCCTAGCTGTTGAGCCGTTATCGGTTGTTCTCCATAGTCTCGAATTGACCTCCTCTGTTCCAAAATGCCGGTAAAGGGAGCATCCACCGCTTTGAGGGCTTCAATATCAGGTTTGTACAGCTCAATGACATCCTCTGACATCCTGGGCTTGACAGCAGGCAGAGGCTCTATTTTACCCAGAAAACGGGAAGTTGCCCCATAAGGATTGGCATGTCTTCCCAGTCGGCTGCGGGTGTGAAACAGTAAATCGTGGAAGTCCCACTGGGCTAGGGTGATATTTGTTTGTTCCTTGATGGTGTCATCTTCTTGAACCTCAAACACCATTTGAGTACTCAAAAGCAGGATAACGAACTGCTTTGCCGTTTCTTGGGCAATCCCAGGAATTTGAGTAGCAAGGTCTTGGCAATCCTGAGGTTTAGCCAGTTGGGCGACGAGGGCTGTACTTCTCCAATCAGGTAAGATGACCTGCACTTGAGATAAAGGTGACTCCAGAACGATCTGTCCCTCGACTTGGTGACAATAGGCAAAGCGCGATAGGACATACTTTCGCTGTGGTTTTACCTCTGTGCAAGAAAATTGATACTCCCCGACAAGGGGAATAGCAGTAGCAAGAGGACGCTTATCTGCTAGGACTGAATAGCATATCCAGCCCTGGTTAGACCACTTTTGCAGTTGGTAGTAAAACCTCAGCATTTCGTAGCTGCCATCAGCCTGCTGCACCAATTGGCTGAGCTGTTTTGCTTTTCCACCGTTTGAAGAGAGAATCTTGAGAGCTGTTCGCCATCCAGGTGTCACCTGTTTAAACGTCAACTTTTGCATTGGCGACTTCAAGACAACTTGCTTAGCCTCAGGCTGTTCAATCAGGGAAATCTCTTTTCTGAAAGACAGGAAAAACTCTTGGAGCATGCGATCGCTACTCGGTAGTAGTCCCTATAAGAACATAGGGACTGGGTTGAGTTGTTGTTCAGACAGAGGCGCTGGTAACCAACCCAGTTGCACCGGGACATCGTAAAGACGCCCCGGCGCTAACCTTGCCCAAAAATGGCGCAGCCCAGGAACAATCACTTTAACCACACTCAGACCGATATCAGGACGGGTTTGGTCAAGCACGAGAGTTTCCAAGCCACGTTGCGCGGCAATCTCCACACAAGTGAGTACGTCATCGCGCAGATCCTCGCTCCAGCGATGGGAGTAATCGGCATAGACTTTGGGAACAACCCTCGTATCGGGAGCCAGATAAGGTTGGTTATCTAGAGTGGCAGTTGTTATCCAGTCTTTCAGATCTTGCTCAAGGGGAACAGCGTTGCTATCTAGCTCAGCAATGTCGGCAAAAGGTAGGGACTGGTTGAGTTCTGTCACTGCCCGGAGAATGGCAATTTTGGGGTCTAAATGGGCACCAAAACCAAGGCTGATATCCTCTATGGGTCGATCAGTACGCCGGGAAACAGCAGCAAAAACAGGAATGTTGAGGTCACTGGTGATATCCAAAACCCAGAGGTCGCGATGCTGGGCTTTATAATAATCTTGCAGAGCTTGCAGATACGGCTCATCAAAACTCCCTAAATCCACAGCCGGTCTTTTCACCCGGTTATACCACCACAGGGCTACACTGTCGCGCTCCACCAACTCCATGAACCCCTGGAGAATTGCCTCCTCTAGGGTGTTACCCGCCGCATTACCATTGGAATCTGCCAAGCAGAAGCAGGAACCCTTAGGAAACGGATAACCGTAGTAGCAAAAAGCCGTGGGTAGGTACTTGAATGTCTGGTGAGTCAGCGACCAAACAGGCGTCCACTCTATTTCCTCCTCCTGATTAAAGGGTTCCGGTACCCAATTTAAGCCGGGATGCTGCTGGTTCCATTCCCGGCGGTTTTCGTATTGGGCAGCGCTGAACTGCATACAGGCATTTGGGTGAATCGCACTTTCTCCCAGTTGGGCATACGTCCTGTTAACCCGGATTTCATCACCAGTGTAGAGGCCGCAATAGCGCTCGATCGCTTCGCACAAGCCGCTGGCTCTAGATTGCTGGTCACTCTTGCCCTTGCCAGCACTTTTATGGCCTAAAGCATAACGCAAGCTCTTTAGGTTGTCAGCATCACTGCCAAAACTGTGAGCCGCAAAGTAGACGTGAACCAGGTCATTCTCTGCCTCAGATGAACGAAACAGGGCGCTGACGACCCCAGTAATCGGACTAATGTGATGTTCGTATTGCCTGAGGGTCACCTCTGGGGAAAAACTCCGATGCCCGCCGTCTGTGGTAAACTGCTTCTTGCGACTAACTAGAACCAGAGGTTGCCGTTCCTGGTTGGAGAAAGAGGCTGGGTTACCACAGGCAGGACATTGAGGTCGCTGCACCAAAATGTGACGTTGCAGGTTCAGGGAGACTAGGTCGAGGGTGACCAGCTTACCTTCCAATTGGTCATAATCTGAGCAGACTATCCATTTGGCAATTTCCGTTGCTGCCAAATTCAACCCGGCTTGCAAGGTAGAGGGCAGGATGGAACGGGAGGTGGAAAAAGGGGTCGAAATCTCTTTCTGCTGTTGGATAGCAGTTTCGACTTCTCGGTTGCCCCGAAGACGTTGAGCCAGACACTCCCAACAACCTGTTTTGCCGGGATGGAAAATCGGTCCTATCCAAATCACAGCCCCTACAGGTTTGACCAGCATCCAAGGACGCCCCGCTTGCAAAGCTTCCCGGTTGAAGGAGTCTAGACCCAACTGCAAGTAGTCATCTGTCAGGACAACTGCCAATTCAGACTTCTCGTTGTGCCGCTCCTCTTTCGTTTCCCCCTTAGGAAGGGGAGGACAGGGGGAGTTGGATTTTGGATTGCACACTTGAATGTTAAGCGATTCCAGCCCTGAAATAAAGGGTGCTGTGGGTACTGCACCGAAGGCCGTCACGGATACTTGGGTTTCTTGCAGGCAACTGGTAGCTACCCTAGCATCCACATTCAGTAAGTTCCAAAAGGCAGCAACTTCCGCAGAGAGGGTGTCATCCGCTTCAGTAATGTAGCCCTTATTCTTCAGGAGCATTAACGCATAGTAAACTGCGGCGGTGGAAACTTGCCCTTGTAGTTGGTTGACAATCTCGTTAACAGTATGGCGACCATTTAACAGCGGAGCTAACTGGCAATAGATCCGACCCCTAAGGGCAAAATGCCCTTGCTCACTTAGCAGGTACACCGTCTCTGGTTCTACAACTTCGATGTGAAAATGAGGCTTAAACTGTGGTCTGCTCATTATCGCCGATCCTCCAGTTTGCGTTGTGATTGTCATTTCAACTGAGTATTGCAGTACGCAGTTACGAAGTGGTATCCAGGTGGGGAAGTTAGCTAAAGTTGCCGTTTTTGCTTTCCTACCCAATTCCAGTCTGTAGTGCGTCCGTTCGTTTTGGTCAATAGATCAACAGATAAGCCGTGGCAGCTAGACTATTACGAGTTCAAAGCGTCTGCTAAGAAGTATGTAACCACCATCCTAGAAATTAATCCTAGTCAGCACAAGGGAAAAAATCGCGCTATTGAGAGCAAAAAATTCCCATAATCTGCTCAGAAAGGAT
>CBDTXL010000167.1:0-9723 GCA_965364435.1 uncultured bacterium | reverse complement strand
TGTCTGATGAAGGAGGAGTGTTCGGTAACCGGGGAGGTGGTGTGACTGGGCTGGGGGCTTGAGCTGTCTCAAAACTAGAACTCAGAATACACGATTCAGAGGGCGTCGGGGTTAGGGACTGGGGACTAGGGTACCCCAGAGATTCATCTGTGGGATTGAAGTAAGGATGCCCTGTATGAACGCTGTGCGACCTACAGGTATTTGTTTTCTTTTCCATGTCTAAAGACAGGGGCTTGAAACCACCAAAGGGGCTACTATTAGCCTCTTCCCCAATCCCTAACTCCAAGTCCCGACGCCCTTTTCGGCCACTACTCCCAATCGACCCAACGGATGAATCCGCTTTCTCAGAACCATTAGGGAGAACCCTGCTCTCAGGATTCTGACTCCTGACTCCTTCTTGGTCAACCGTCTGCGCTCTTACTAGCCCAACATTTAAGCTACTCGCCAATACCACTAGACTCAGAGGCAATAAGGATGGGCATTGGCTCAGACGAATTATAGGAACCACGGCAGGCGAATGGCATTAGTGAAGGACTTTGGGATGTGATAGTAGGTGCAGAGGCAGTGAGAATCATCTCATCATTGGGACCAAAGACCTACCCTTGAGCTTCTGATAATACCGGAGATTTCGACCCGCTGGTTGCAGCGGCAGCAGAACTATCCGGTGTGCCAGAAGTTGCATTTTCAGTGCGATTCTCTCCCTGCGGGTCAAGTGTAACCCAATTCATTACCTAGTGTGGTATCCGGTATGATTTGGGCAAAAAGCGTTTCACTTTAGTTTATGTGAGCGTAGTACGTTAATGTAGTATAAAAAAGCTCGATTGTGAGATTCAACAATCGAGCTGAAGTATTAAGCAAGAGCCAGAGCGCGTTTGAGTTCACGGAACAACAACCGACAGCCATAAGCAGCAGTTTGACAGATAATCAAACTGCCAAACCTATGATTTACATCAGTGTTCTCATAGAACAGTTGCAGGCGTTTGTCATAAAAGTGACCTAACTTCTTACCAATAAGCGTTTTAGGTCGAGCTTTGTGAGGAGCAATACGGCACAGAATCCATAAGTAAAGTTCAGTGCGGCACATCTTAGAACCAGTACCGGGCTTCCAACTCACCTTATCCCCACTAGAATCCTCATCACCAGCCATTCCCAAACGCCGCTTAAAACTACCTTGAGAATCAAATCGACTGATAGGGTAGATTTGGGAGAGCAGCACCCGGATTTCTCACAAGCCGACAAAAAAAAGGGGACTAAAACTGCCAGAATATAGTTAGCAAGATAGTTCTAGCCGTTTTAGCAAGTGACCCCTATATCTACACAGTGTATCCCAGAGCCGTTCAATGAGAGGCCGAGTTGAATCGCGGCAAGTAATCGTCAATTTCAAAGGTGGAACCATCACCTCAGATGCGGGGTTAATGCTAATTGCAGAATTAGACCAGAAACGACAAATCACTTCACGATTTACCAAGTGTTTTCAAGACTACCGAGAACCGAATCGCATAGAACATTCACTCTCGACTTTAATTGCACAACGAGTTTATGGGTTAGTGCAGGGGTATGAAGATCTCAATGACCATGACCAGTTGCGTTATGACCCAACGTTTGCAGTAGCCCTAGGGAAACTGAGTGCAACTAACGTCGGCTGTGCGCCGATGGCAGGCAAAAGTACTCTCAATCGAATTGAACACTGTCCAGCAGATTAGCGATCGCACTTCCACCCATACTTTCCAGGGTAATCAGCTCCGGTTGTGGTTCTCTTCTCTAGCTTATGTACTGATGCACAACTTGCGCCAGTTCTGTCTGGCAACAACGGAACTCGCCCAAGCTCAGGTGGGAAGCATCCGCACCAAGTTACTCAAACTCGGCGCTAGAGTCCTCATCAGTGTGCGACGTATCCTGATTGCCATTAGTACTGGCTGTCCCTACCAGGATGTTTTTGCTACTGCCTACGCACGATTACAGAGCCTACCCACAACGGGTTAGCTTAATATACTTGCTCATATAATCCTATCTTCTCCTACCTTGTGGGTCTATCCACTCAGACCAAGGACACCTCATGGGCTTTCTTGGCTTAAAACTGTAAGACATTCATTTCTGTAGCGTTTTCAACCTCCTTAATCCCCGAGAAATCAGTCGATTGACGAGTTGAAAAGCTTTACAACAGACTCATCTTCTTACATAGAGAAAAAACCCGGTCTTACAAGAGTAGATTCAGTTGATTTGAAGGAGCTGGTGAGAAATCCGGGCGTAGTGTTCAGCCAGGAGCTGTTGCATATCTAGCAACCAATTTTGTAGTTGTGTTGCTGTAAAAGGTTCAATAGCTTCTGAGTCTTCTGGGTTTTCTGGGTTTTCTGGGTTTTCTGGGTCTTCTGAGTCTTCTGGGTCTTGAGGATTGTAATTGTCAACTAATTCTCTAAGTAGTTCCTCAGCGGTCATGCCAGCCGCGTTAGCTTTTTTAGCGAGTGCGTTATAAGTATTTTTGTCTATGGATGTAGTCCAGCTTTTTCAACATTCCGAGCAGTGTTACGCGCTGTTGAATTCAGCCGAAATTCCTATTGATAGCCTAGCGCCTTGCAAAGAACTGGTGACTGTCATCCATGTAATTCCCTAGGTGCTAGGAGGATTTCCCTATCCCTTGTTTTTCGCAGTTAGCCAAGCATTAGCATTCCACGGAATAATGATTTTACTGACCAAATTATTCACGATGGGGCTTTGATTTATGTTCGCAGTTTTCATGATTGCTCTGGTAGCCGCGCTCTATTTCACCGACAAATAGTTCTGACTTTTCACGGGATGTGGAAAAAGAGCACAGTTCGCGTAATTTATCCGCGAACCACTAACTTAGTGTTTTTTAGATTTAGATGCCTCTTCAGTCAAGTCAGCCCAACCTTGCTTGAGTGTCTCAATTGACCTGAGCAATCCTTCAATTTGAGCGCGACGAGCTACCTGTTCTACTGCATCCAAGTAAGCTTGACTACCTGCTTTACCTAAATGTTTATATCGAGAACACTTAGCTGTATCGTTTTTAGTGGGAAATATCGGTTCAGATGCCTGTAATTTGTAATACCAATAAGTACCTTTTCGACATGCCAGCTTGATAACGTACTATCCAACAACCAGTTGGAGCAACTTCTCCCGAAGCTAGTATCTCTTGAATCTCTTGCTCCAAGCGCTTGAGAGTTAATTCCAATTTCTCGGCACGGTTGGTCAAATCCTCTATTGGTGTTTGTTTACGGCTTTTTGGCATAAAGTCAACGGAGTTGGTTCGCGGAAATTTTACGCGAACCTATTGTCTACCTTAAACAAAGCCAACCGCTGTTTTTTTAATATTAATTGTGATTTCGGTGTAACTGCAGGGTAAGAGCATCTCAAAGATGCTTGACACAAGGAGCAGAAACATCTAAGCTAGGGACAAGAAAACAACAATTGAGAACTTGAATTATATAATCATTATCCATAGCGGCTCGTTTACTTTTTTGTCGAAGACTACGTTTGTAGGTCTGTTCTCGGTTGAGGGCATTGAGAGCAAGGCGTCTCAGGAGAGCTCTCATTTCGAGGACTATGGAAGGAGCTCTCTTCGGCAAGCATCTTCAGAAAAAGTGACATCAACAGTCCAATGAGCCTCGTTTTCAATCCCCCAATGTTTGCGGATAGCCCGACCGAGAAGTTGAGCGTCACTGTGTAAAGAAGTCAGATAAAACTGAACTTCACGAGTAGTCTTGTTCCACAGATGACGCACTCGGACAACCATGACAACACTTTGGAGTCCTGCCCACAATCGAGGTTGGTAAATGTCACTGATGGCAGAAACGGACACAGACCTTTCCTTGACGGATTTCAGTGCGATGATGGGCTTTTTCGATGCGTTTCGTAACTGACATCAATCCCTTCAAAATCCTGTGCCTGAGCTTGCTCAAACCATTCTTTAACTTGACGGTGTAGGGTAGGATGATTGGCTTTGAGCGCTAGGATATAATCGGCTTTCCTGTCAATAATCTTTTGGGCAATCTCGGTTTGTGTGCCCATGGCATCAATAGTAATGATAGCTCCTGTAAAATCCAACAGCTCTAATAATGCGGGAATGGCAGGAATCTCATTAGATTTATTTTCCACTTTTACTTGTGCTAAAACCAGACGTTGTTCACTTGCAATAGCACTAATAACATGGAGTGCTGATTTGCCTTGATTGCGGTCAGAGGAACCGCGAATGGTTTTACCATCTATGGAGACAATCTCTCCTCCCATCTGAGTGACCAGGGTTTCTACCCATTGCATAAAGCATCGATTCAAGGCTTCTGGGTCAATGAACTCGAACACCCGACGAAAGGTGTCATCTGACGGAATACCGTTTGGTAATGCCAAAAACTCTTCTAAGCATTTTTGCTTGCTGATGCCATAATTTTCGATGTCTTCCCATCCTTGCGCTCCCGCGATTATTGCCAGAATCGCAATGACTAAGATGTCTGTGAGTTGATGTTTCGGTGCTTCAGTACTTAGTATGCTAAATCAATAATTAAAGTGCCAATTAAGCAAGCATCTAATTCGGTAATTTTCAAAGTTCCTAAAACCATAAGCAGAACGTTTAATCAACTTGAGCTTATTGTTGATGCCCTCCACAACACCACTGGTAGTCCTGTTGTCGAAATAAGCAATAATTTCATCAAGCCAACGGATAATAGTGTTCTGACTAGCGGGAAAATATTTATTTTTTCGCGCTTGCTAGCCATATCCCCAAGTTGAATAATCCCGTTAACCAGTTATTAGTTTGCTCAAAAATCTTTTTCCATAAGTCTATACTTACTTCTTCTATTGACTCTAAGACCTCTTTTCCCTATCCTCTCAGTACTCGACTAATTTCTTCTTGTGTCCTGGCAGGCATTATACCGATTAATTTAGACTTCTCTAAATCTATTAATACCGCGCAGTAATTTCCTTTTCCTTTGATCAGCGCTATTTCATCAATCCCCAATCTCCTCAATTCGGTGGGTTTGGATTTCAAGAGTTCTTCGGCTGCATCTTTCAACATCCTTTCTATTTCTTCTGTTGTCACTATCCCTTTTTTCGCTATAATGTGGATATCGTTCTTTAGAACTTCTTCTATTGTTTGAGTGGCTAGCCTTTTTGTGTAATTCCTTCTTTTTCTGATAAAATCTAAGTCTTCACTAAACGGCTTACGACACTTCTCACATTTGAATTGTCGCCTGTTAATTTCTAAAAATACTGGCTTTTCTCCCCAAGATAAATCCTTAACTATGTATCGATGATTTTGATGAACTCTATGACTTTTTGTTTGACATCGAGGACAAACGCTTTCTTTTCGGATTGGCTCAATCTGGAAAATTATCCCAATCCCTTCATGCTGACGCTGTAAAATTACTTTTATTCCTTCTATATTTAGAAGCTCTGTTAGAAGTTTAATTCCCTTTTTCGCTGTCATGACTGTAAATGCATCTCACTCACTTTTTGCTTCTGCTTACAGTCAATAATTATTTCGCATCATATGTCAATACCACTCAGGCTTTGCCTACTATTAATTTCAGTTATTTTGTCTCTCTTTTCTTCGTTCTGCTATAGGTTTGGCATACTAAGTACTGAAGAACCATCTTTTTTTAAAAAACGAATTAGAGAGTGGACTGAATTGAAGATTAGCAGCTGGGAAAGATTGTGGAGCGTTAGCGTGGTCAGCGCTGCCTTTTTTATGTCGCTGAACTCAGGAAAGTTTTGTGGGCAGTGCTGACCCCACAATCTAGCGCAGTGGTTCCCAGCTGCGGGGGGTTTGTCAATAAACTAGCTTCTTACCAAACACCTCTTTGTCAATTTGCTAATTACGTGGCAAAAATAATTATACAGGCTATGTAAGGATTTGAGCTGGTTCTCAATAACTACTGACGGCTTTGTAGTATGTAGTACAGCATTTTGTATCTTATACTGGGGATTCTGTTTAACGATGCAAGACACCAGCGTCTTTACGCCACAGCCAACAGCTGATGGCTCATTCACCTTCTTCTCACAAGAGGTTGGTGAATCTTTTCATAGTATTCAAGGAGCCAAAGAAGAAGCCCAGTTGAAGTTTGTAGAGCCATGCCAGTTAGCACAGAAAGCCCAACAGCCGGTACTGCGGCTGCTTGATGTATGTTATGGTCTGGGCTACAACACTGCTGCTGCCCTTGAAGTAATTTGGGCGAACAATCCTAACTGCCGTGTCGAACTAGTTGCCCTGGAATTAGACCCAACTGTGCCAAGAGCCGCGATCGCCTATCATTTACTCGGTAGCTGGAGTCAGCCTATCCCTCAACTACTAGAAGTTCTGGCGACATCTCTCCAAGTTCAAACTAACCGAATCCACGCTCAACTTCACCTCGGCGACGCCAGAGCAACAATTGGGCAGTTGCGTCAATCAAACTATCAAGCCGACGCAATTTTTCTCGACCCCTTTTCTCCACCCCGTTGCCCTCAGTTATGGACAGTTGAATTTCTCCAGCAGTTAGCTGGCTGCTGTGCAACCGATGGGAGACTTGCCACCTACTCCTGTGCAGCGTCTGTGCGAAGTGCCTTGATTGCTGCTGGGTTAAAGGTAGGTGCGACCTTAGAGGTGGGAGGTAGACAGCCGGGAACTGTGGCAAGCTTCACCACTGCTGATTTACCCCCTCTCTCAGTGCGATCGCAGGAACATTTGCAAACTCGTGCCGCCGTTCCTTACCGCGACCCTCAGCTATGTGACCCTGCTGACGTCATTTTACATCGGCGTCGGATTGAGCAACAGGAATCTTCCCTAGAGCAAACCTCTCGTTGGCATAAGCGTTGGTCAACTTCTTGACTAAAGACGTGTGAAGGATGAATGATGATGTTGTAGAACTTGCTTCTCGGTACTACCAATTGTTTTTGTTAGAGACGTGTCAGGGCGCATCTCTAAACCGCGAGTACGGTCTTTGTAAGCAAAGCTCGGCGAAGCCTCCGATCCTATCTAAACGGCTGCGTGGGAAGTCTGCCACAATGTCTAACTTGGGCTTTGAGATTAGACCGACTAAAGCTTAAAATACAGAGGTTATTTAAAGATATTTGCACTCTTAGGGTGGTAGAAGCCCTGATTGCAGAACCAAGCTCTCGGAGCTTACTAAACGCCTATGCCTGCGTTAGAGCATGTTTGATTTCTCAGGTGCTTCGACCAAATCCCGCTCTGAAACAATTTCTTCGTCAGTGAATTTTCAGGATTCTGATCAACCCAAAATCCTTGTTGTTGATGATCATTCCTCTAGCCGGATGACGGCAGTAGCTCTTTTATCCGTGGAGGGCTACGAGGTGTTGGAGGCAGACAGTGGCCCAACGGCGCTCAAGCGTGTCATTGAGAGCAATCCAGATTTGATTCTCCTGGACGTGATGATGCCAGGGATGGATGGCTTTGAGGTGTGTAGGCGTCTTAAGGACGATGAGCAAACTCGCTTAATTCCGGTGGTATTCATCACAGCGCTCAACGACAGGCGATCGCGTATCATGGGGATTGAAGTCGGGGGAGATGACTTTCTGACCAAACCCTTCGACCGCCTGGAACTCTCCGCACGGGTCAAATCCCTTGTTCACCAAAAGCGTCTCAATGAAGATTTAGACCACGCTGAACAGGTTCTTTTCTCGATCGCCAGAGCAGTTGAAAGCCGCGACCCCAACACCGGCGATCACTGTGAGCGTCTGGTTTCGATCGGTAAAGCCTTTGGTGAATATATCCAGCTATCAAGAGCAGAAATTCGGAATTTGATGTGGGGTGGCTATCTTCACGACATTGGCAAAGTCGGAATTCCAGACGCGGTGCTTTTGAAAAAAGGACCATTCACTCCTGAAGAGCGGGAGATCATGAACCTCCACGTCACGATTGGCGAAAAAATCTGCAAGCCCTTGCGAACAATGCGGGGTGTTATCCCGATTATTCGCTATCACCACGAGCGCTGGGACGGTAGCGGTTATCCAGATGGTCTGGTTGGGAATGAAATCCCCTATCTGGCTCAAGTCTTCCAAATCATCGATATCTACGACGCCTTGACGAGTGAACGCCCTTACAAACGTGCCTTTACCCCAGCAGAAGCTTTAGAAATTATTGACCAGGAAACCAAAAAGGGTTGGCGCAATCCCAAGCTCATCCAGCAGTTTATTGAATTTATCAAATCTACTCAGTTGGTGGAGGCACCGACATCTGCTCACTCTGTGAACGGTAAGAAGTTAGCTGATCCAGGCAAAGCAAGTGTTATCATCAGTGAGCGAAAATCTGAAAGCTGGTAGCTGAAAGCTGATACCTAAACATGGTTGCAGTAGCGATTCTAGCGGCGGGACGCGGGACGCGGATGAAATCTGACCTGCCTAAGGTCTGCCACACGTTGGGTTCACGTTCACTCGTCGAACGAGTTCTGAATATTTGTCTCTCAATTAACCCCTCTCGGCGTCTCGTGATCGTCGGTTATCAGGGTGAACGAGTAAAAAAATCTCTGGAAGGGTTCACAGATCTAGAATTTGTTGAACAGTCCGAACAACTGGGAACGGGTCATGCTGCCCAACAACTCCTGCCTCACCTGGAAGGGTTCACCGGCGACTTGCTGATCTTGAATGGCGATGTCCCTCTGTTGCGACCCAACACGATCAAACAGCTGTTGGAGACGCATAAAGCCCATCAGAATGCCGCAACCCTCCTCACCGCCCAACTGCCCAATCCCCAAGGCTACGGGCGTGTTTTTTGTGACGGTCAAAATCGTCTGAAACAGATTGTGGAGGACCGGGACTGCACAGCCGCTCAAAAGCAAAATCGTCGGATCAATGCCGGTGTCTATTGCTTCAACTGGCCCCAACTGGCAAAAGTGCTGCCGCAACTGCACACAAACAATGACCAGAAGGAGTATTACATAACAGACGCCGTTAATTACCTGGAGCAAGTGATGGTGGTGGATGTTGAGGATTACGAGGAAATTATCGGCATCAATGACCGCAAACAGCTAGCGGCGGCTGACGACATTTTGCAAACACGGGTGAAGGATGCCTGGATGAGTGCAGGGGTGACGTTGATTAACCCAGAGAGCATCACCATTGATGACACGGTGGAATTGCAACCCGATGTGATTATTGAACCCCAAACCCATCTGCGGGGCAAGACAGTGATTGGCTCCGGTAGCCGCATTGGACCGGGTAGTTTGATTGAAAATAGCCAGTTGGGGAAGAATGTAACGGTGTTGTATTCGGTGGTGAGTGGCAGCGTGATCAAAGACGGCACCCAGATTGGTCCCTACGCCCACCTACGCGCTCCTGTAGAGGTGGGGGAGTCCTGTCGGGTAGGAAATTTTGTCGAACTGAAAAATACCACGCTGGGCGATCGCACGAATGTCGCTCATTTGTCTTATCTGGGAAATGCGACACTTGGTAATCGGGTCAATATCGGTGCCGGTACGATTACTGCCAATTACGACGGTGTGAACAAACATCCAACGCAGATTGGCGATCGCACCAAAACTGGATCTAATAGCGTTCTAGTGGCACCCGTCACGCTCGGAGAAGATGTCAATGTCGCCGCTGGGTCTGTAGTGACAGAAGATGTGCCGGATGATTGCCTAGTGATTGCTCGTTCGCGACAAGTGCTTAAACCGGGTTGGCGGTTAAAGTCCCAAGGGGATAAGTCATCAAGTTGATAGCTAAAGATTACAGAAACTTCATCCTACCTTCTCACTTTCTTTACTAACCATCACCCTACTA
>CBDTXL010000166.1:0-9752 GCA_965364435.1 uncultured bacterium | reverse complement strand
TCAGGACGGAACAATTAAGATTTGGAAGTATGAGTATAGTTAAGGCGGATGGTAATGCAAAAAAATCCGAAAAGAGTCTCTAATGCCCTCAGTGCGGGTGTTGTACCTAAAATTGGTTTAGAACATATTGCTGTTGGTCGAGAAAAGAAAATTGCAGATCTATTACAAGACCTCGAAAATATTAGTGAAGGTGGAGCAGCATTCCGTTTTATTGTTGGACGTTATGGCTCAGGAAAAAGCTTTATTCTCCAGTTGCTTCGTAATCAGGCGATGGAGTAAGGTTTTGTGGTAGCTGATGCTGACTTATCTCCCGAACGCCGCCTTGCAGGAAGCAAAAATCAGAGTGTGGCAACTTATCGGGAATTGATGGGGAACATTGCCACGAGAACGAATCCCAATGGTGGTGCGATCGCACTCATGCTCATCGCGCCCCCAATCCCAAAGAAGCGATCGCGCATTTTCGTGTGGTCTTTACCCGCAACGGCATTTTGGAAGCCAGCCCTTGGAGAGGTTATTGAAAGAGACAATTTGAGGAATAGAGGATATCTTAAAATTACCCACTGCTGTGTTGAGAAGCTGTTATGACCTACGAAAGAGTGCAAAAAGCTTCTTCCTGGAGTTCCCAACCCCAGGAGAAAACCTCTCAGTTTGCTCGACGACCGTTTACTGTCCCAGCTCAAGCTCCCTCACAGCAGGAAATAGAGAATGAAGCGATTCAACAGAATAAGCTTGAGGCTTTCGGACTAGAGTTACAGGCGAAGCATGGCACGATAACGCCACAGGGGCAGGAACGCCTGACGGTATTACAGGCGAAGATGGATGCCTTCTGGCAGCAGCGAAGGGAAAATGTAGAGCGCCGAGGCGGTAACATTTTGCAAAGACTCCTCAATCAGGGTGGCACCCGGACGAATGAACCACTCCCAATGATTCAGACTAAGCTCACGATTGGAGAGCCAGGAGATCAGTATGAGCAGGAGGCTGATCAGGTAGCGGCGCGGGTGGTAAATCAGATTAATGCGCCAGTGCCACAGCACTCAGCTATGGGTGAGTCTGTCCAGCGCGAGGAACAGCCAGAAGAAGAGAAGCTGATGACGAAGCCGGAAGTAGGGATAGTGCAGCGCTATCAAAATCCTGTGGACATGAGTCAGCCTCCGAGTCTGTCTGTGCAGCGATGGCAAGCCAATTTCAGACAGCAGCACAAGGGCAGTCAGTTGCAGCGGGAGCAGCCGCAGGCGACGGGGCAAGTGCTTCAGGCTGCAACTTCAATAAAGGAGGAATCGGAGGCAGGTGCGTCTGGGGTGCATCAAGAAAACAACACCGGCATGCCCGATAACCTGAAAACCAGTATTGAAAACCTCTCCGGCATGTCCATGGATGATGTGAAAGTCCACTACAATTCCGCAAAACCCGCCGAGGTGCAGGCGTTGGCGTACACGCAGGGGACGGATATCCATGTGGGGCAGGGGCAGGAAAAACATCTTCCTCACGAAGCTTGGCACGTGGTGCAGCAAAAGCAGGGGAGGGTGCAGCCGACGATGCAGCTGCGGGGGGTCGCCGTCAATGATGATTCGGCACTGGAGCGAGAGTCAGATGTGATGGGGGCAAGGGCAGTGCAGATGCAGCGAGCACAGCCGCAGCTAATGGGGCAAGTAGAGGCGACAGCTCAAAGAGCAGGTGGTTGCGGGAATTCAGGAAAAGAGCCCTTGAATCTCCTATCCACCGAACCGGAAGCTGCGGCACCGCCCGCTTCGGTCATTCAAATGGAGCGCGAACCGATCTCCGAGGCGGGACAAACGCTTTTGAAGAACGCTAAAGAGTATTTCCGCAAACTCAAGCGTAAGGGCATTAAGAAAAAAAAGACTGATAGTGACGCGGAGTACATCAAAACGAAAGCCGGAGAGCTTGACATCTCCAAGGAAAAGAACAAGCCTTTTCTTGATCTAGTGAAAGACTTAAAAGCCGGTCTTCACGCCAGCAAAACAGATCAGATCAAGGTGGAAGAGAAAGTCAATAATCTGAACGTGGAGATCACCGACGAGCGCGGGAAGAAGTCCGAGGCTCAGCGCCAGGAAGTGGCTGAGGGAGGTCACGCTTTAGGCCGCCATGGACCGGAGGTCAGCGACGAACTGCTCAAACGCCGACTGTTTACCGGGATAGCACCCGATGCCCACCTCTCCCCTGCACCCGGAGCTAGCTCTCGTTTCAATAGCTACAAGGATGTGATCGATACCCGTCAAAAGGCGGCACAGGTACTACAAGGCGAGATCGTTGCTGCACAAGGGAAGGTTCTCAATTGGCTGATAACGCAACGTCCCGGCTTGGATGCAGCTCATGGAGCGGCACAAAATGATGTGATTACCAAGACCGCAGACTGGAACATTAAAAAGAATGAGATGGCAGAGGCTGGCAAAACAAAGAAGGAAAAACAGACAGCGGCTCAAGGCGCTCTCCCTGGAAGCCAAAAGCAGCTGGAGCTAGATGCAGCGGTAGCAGATTTCAATGTCAAGAAAGGAGCCTTCGATACGGCTACGGGAGAAAAGAAAACGACCGAGCAAGCTGAGGCGATGGCGAGAGATGAGAAAGACCACCCCGGCAAGAACTTGAAGCGGCTCCGACCGACCCTCACCAAGGTTAGCCTGGACATCGGCAATGATGCGGACACAGGAGCCTTGGAGGATAACGTCAAGCTCGTAGATAGCTACTCCATCGTGGTAGATCATAAGAAGGCTATCGGTTCCGGTTTCAATAGCGATGAGGCGAATGTGATCAAGCTACAGGATCTCCTGGATGCGGTGGCCGACAACCCCACCACGCCCAACCCAATGCCGAAGCCATTGGGTGACATTCGCAGTGCGCTGACGGCAATCGGTATCGGTGGCGACCTGAACGACTTCGCCAACTACCTGAATGACCAGGCGAATCTTGTGACCGTGAAGGCAAAAGCCGATAAAGGTGGGAAGATCTACAAGACCGCCCAAGATGCCGGGGGTTTGACCAAGAGCTTCACCAACTTCAAACGGAGCGGAGACGGCAAGATCTTTGACCCATCCGATAAACCCTTAGTGATTGACACCGCCGCCTGGGATGCCATCCAGCACTTCCCGGCCTCCAACAACGCGACGGAAGGCATCCAAGACTAAGCAGCGGCAGGAATGCGCCCGCAAAGGCTTCCAATGATTGAGGAGAAACAATGAGTTCAAATTGGCTCGAAGCGCGCATCGCAGTGAACGAGGCCCTCGCCGATCGTCAAACGAGCAAGGCCCTGCGGCTCTTGGCTCCCTGGCTGAGCGGCGGAGCTTCCAAGACCCAGGCACAGGACTGGGCAGAAACCTTTGAGCTATTGGCAGGTATCGCCAAAGTAGACTTCGGTGAAGCCCTCCAGTCGCGAGCAAAAGCAGCCGCTCATCAGCCTGACGATTCACAGACACTGTACAATCTTGGGCACGCCCTAGTAGATGCCGAACGGCCAGACCTAGCCGTGGGCGTACTGCAGCGAGCTTGTGAGCGAGCCCCGCAAGAGGCGGGATTTTTGGCAGAGTTGGTGACCTCGTTGGAACTACAGGGACGCAATGACGAAGCGGTCCAAGCGCTGGATGCGGCACCGAAGCTGGTGGAATCGGATACCTTGCTGCTGTACCTACGGGCATTCAATGCCTTCATGGTGGCGGACTTGGACACACCCCAGCGGCTTTTGCCTCGTTTGCAGCAAGCTGAGAATGAGCGCTTCCGCTTTATGGCCAGACGCATCGAACGAATGCTGGCGCGTGCACAGGCTGTGCGGGAGATTTCGGCATTGGATAAGAAAGATCTGCGTACCTGGCACTTCGTCCTGACGGGAGGGCTTTTGCTCCAGCGCTCAGCCGAACGAGCAGACGGCCGCTACGGAGAGACCTGGGACTCGCTGGCAAGGGTCAAGGACGGCTTGCGCCGACTCCTGGCAGTGCTCGAAACCTGGAGCATATCTGTGCCAAAGGTGCTGTTCCCATCGGAAAGGAACAGCGAGATCACAGCGAGAGCGGCGGCGGCGTTGCTGGGCTGCGAGGCCGACCCCTGGTATGGTGAGGACGAGCGAGGTCTGCTAGTGGTCTACGATGCCCGTAACCTCATCCCGGAGTTGCGGACTCTTCTGATACACCACCGTCCGGCTCAGCCCTTGTTCATACAGGCGGCGGATCACACTCGCGAACAGCCCAGCGCACCCGATTTGCTCACCTACCTGTACGAGCGCAACACCTCACCTTGGGGGCCGGGCTTAACCCCCGACTACCAACCTATCGACAGCAGTGACTCTACACCGCAGGATCTAGCCCAAGCAGTAGTCGCTGCCCAGGATGACGACGGTGGCACAGATGACTTGAACGAATTGCTGCGCTTTGCCGAGGTGCTGAAGGATCTGGCACCCATGGCTCAGCCTGCCGCCCTGCTCGACGAGGGGCAACGAGAACGACTTTGGGTGGGCTCGCCAGTACCGAAAATTTAGCTGGAGCCACGAGCGCAAATCAGAAAATGCTACCACCTACTGCCACGTTGATCACCGAAATCTGAGTTTTTCAGACCGTAGGTTGGGTTGAAGTCTTACAAACTGATTTCCGTATTTTTCCCTGAAATTAGGAACTATGAAACGATGGCTGCTACGCCGGACATAGAAGCATTGATTCAACAAGCAAGAAAGATGCTCAGACAGGGGTTTTCTGCTGTAAGAAACTTGAGTTAATCCTATCCTATTAGCCAAAAGTCCTTCTCTGTATAGCGTATGCGAGTATTTTAAAACCCTTAAGTCAGATTGCCTCGCCATACCCACCACCTTCCAGCTCCAAGCCGGATGATACACTGGAGGCGACAGTTCGATAGTGCAGCAATATGAGTACTATTCCTGCATGGTTCTACGATGAACTCAAACAGATTGGAACTGAAATTATCCACTGCTGTGTTGAGAAGCTATTATGACCTACGAAAGAGTGCAAAAAGCTTCTTCCTGGAGTTCCCAACCCCAGGAGAAAACCTCTCAGTTTGCTCGACGACCGTTTACTGTCCCAGCTCAAGCTCCCTCACAGCAGGAAATAGAGAATGAAGCGATTCAACAGAATAAGCTTGAGGCTTTCGGACTAGAGTTACAGGCGAAGCATGGCACGATAACGCCACAGGGGCAGGAACGCCTGACGGTATTACAGGCGAAGATGGATGCCTTCTGGCAGCAGCGAAGGGAAAATGTAGAGCGCCGAGGCGGTAACATTTTGCAAAGACTCCTCAATCAGGGTGGCACCCGGACGAATGAACCACTCCCAATGATTCAGACTAAGCTCACGATTGGAGAGCCAGGAGATCAGTATGAGCAGGAGGCTGATCAGGTAGCGGCGCGGGTGGTAAATCAGATTAATGCCCCAGCACCACAGCAGTCAGCGATGGGAGAGTCTGTCCAGCGCGAGGAACAGCCAGAAGAAGAGAAGCTGATGATGAAGCCGGAAGTAGGAATAGTGCAGCGTCAGCCTGGTGAGGATGGGATGGCTGCTACGCCGGACATAGAAGCGTCGATTCAACAAGCAAGGGGTAGCGGGCAGCCACTGGGGGACAGTGTTCGAGAACCGATGGAGCAGGCGTTTGGGGCTGACTTCAGCGGCGTTAAGGTTCACACCGATGCCCAATCTGACCAGCTCAATCAATCAATCCAGGCTAAGGCTTTCACTACAGGGCAGGATATCTTCTTTCGGCAGGGGGCGTATGAGCCTGGAAGTCGGGGAGGGCAGGAGTTGATTGCTCATGAGTTGACTCATGTTGTGCAGCAAAATGGAACTGCGGTAGAACAGTTGGCGACCCGCACGAGTTCTTCGTCGTCACATTCTGAGCAAATTAGTTTGGCAGTAAGTTCGGATCGTGGTGTCCAGCAGCAGCCAACGGCTGAAGCTCAGACGACGTCAGGTATCACGCCTTTCCAAAGCACCCTATCAGTTCCCTCACTGGCCATTCAGAGAACTATCACCTATCAAGCAAACGCTCAGCCAGCGTCCTTCATCACCAATGTCACTCAAGCTATTACGACGTTAGAACAACTTGCTGCCAGCGCCAACCGCAACAGCGAAAACTTCGCCAAGTACCAGACCCAACTTCAGCAAATTATAGACGACACCAACACGGTTCTCGCGCTCACAGAAGCCAACCCTGTTCAGTCTGTGCAAGACGCCGTACAGCAGATCAATAATCGTATCGGACTCAACAGCACTCAACTCATTGAAGAAATCGTCGCAGTGCTACCAAACGATTGTGGGGTAAGCTCCCAGAACAACTTCACCTACCAGTACGGCTGGGGTAAAACAGGAAAAGTAGACACAGCTATTCGACCCAGAATCAAAAATCAAGTTATCAAAGAGCAGAACAACAGCCCTTTCAAACAAATCCGAATTAACAATACTCCTATCCTCTTTACCGAAAGCCTGGACAGTGCCGGTCCGACTGTTGCGGGTAACCAAACACAAAGGGCCAAGGACGCTTGCCTCGCACTCCGGAATACAAACATTCTCAACTCCGCGACTTGGATGTCCGCCCGTGTGGACAGCGAATTCACGGGCGTCGTCGGCGAATATCTGGCCAATCAGGATCTCAACCTATCCGTGCCCCCACCCACCAACGCGGCGCAAAATGTCGCGTATATCGTCCTTTCTGGCGTCCATTTCATCGGTAACCTTTACAAGGACGAGAACGCAACCAACCTCCATAGACAGAACACCGATGTCTGTGCGGAGCTAGACCTTATGCGCATCGAGAACAATAATGGAATCCTTACCATTGTGAGCATGAGCAACGTCAAAGCCGTCAAGAATGGTAGTGCAACCAGTCAGGCGAAGTCAGCGCGCAATCAGAACGCAGACGCCCAAACCGCCCTGACAGCATACAGGGAAAAGAAGATAGTTAAGATAGGGGATTACTATGTGCAGGTAAATCAAGTATTCGGCGAGAATGTTCAGGACGGAACCAGCTATAACGTACAACAAAACACTCAACTCAATCTCGGAAATCCGCGCCCGAACACAAACCCTGAACAATCCGAAGGACAGCACACAATCGGTCTCCAAGGACAGACTCAATTCACGGGGCAAATGCCGTATACATTTCAGGAAGTCCAGTACATCGCCCATCAGCTCTGGCAATATTACCGCTCTCCCGTACCTGCTATGCAGGAATTAAATACAGTAACTCTGTAAGCCTTACTGGGCAAGGCTTAGAGTTGAAAAAAGCTGTAAGTTTATAACATTCCTTGGCCAGTAAGGCTTTTGGGCGGATTTGACATACTAAGTACTGAAGAACCAACATTACAAACAGCTTCATCATCTCCCGTGAGCAAGCACCTAAAGGAGAGACAACACATGCCCGCCTACAGTAACTTGAACCTCTACGCACCGTCAAACCTCGGTGAACCTTTAGAAAAAGGCGACTTACCGCCAACCATCCCGGCAGGCATTGAGCGTGCCGGACTTTACATCAATCACGGCATCCTCGCCGGAGACTTACTTTTCGTAGACATCGAACCGGCGGTCAAAATCGTCAACGAAATCGATGCCAGAGACGAAGACCAGGACTTATTCATTCGTGATGGAGACCTCACCACCTTAATCGAAATTTTCAAAGAAATCCGAGACAAACTGGAAGGTGCAGTCGATAAAGACGGGAGGCCATATGATAACGAGGAGGGGCGCTCTCTTGATGCCTCATCGCTCACCGAAAAAGACGAGTTGGGACGGCTGTACTTCGTCAGCCGACACCTTCACCTCATGGTCTTAATGGAAATGCTCGACGAGATGATTCGACTGATGGAGTATGCACAGAAGAACCACCTCAGTGTCGAACTAGCGTAGGCGAAAAGCTGTCAGAGGGATTTAGAATCAAAATTCCAGGGATATGACGACCTTGTGCAAGATGCTCCGCCAAATGAACTGGCATAGTGCTGCGGTTATTTGTCACCAGTACAACGTCATTTTCCTCACACCAACAAAGAATTTCTGGATCGAGCGTTCTTTTCGGAGGAGCATCAGCACCACCAACCACCAACACAACTAAATCGGGATTGTGCAAAAGGAGTTGAGTTTGATAGATGTGATCGACATTTTCATCCAGTAAATACTTGAGTGCCATTCGCCTGCTTCATCGCCTCTCGTTCAGCTTTTAGTTTCATCAGTTTGGCAACAACGGGAGAGGGGTTACGTTGCTGTTCTTCTAACATTCTCTGACCCTGTTCTAACCAATCGGCGATGTAAGCACTGACGCTCTCTTTGTTATGCAAGTAATAGACAATAGTGGCATAGACTTGCTCTAGTTCGAGGGTTGGGTAACTTTGAGCAATTTCCTCTGGAGTCCGCTGACGATGGATAAAATCATAGAGGATGGTTTCAATTCCCACTCTTGTCCCTCTAACTCGGATATCGTTAGGAGCAAGAAAAACAAAATAATCGTCCAGTTGCATGGCTAATCTCACAATGCCCAAGTTATCTTCATCCTACATCTGAGTCAGTCTTGCTCAGACAGGGGTTTTCTGCTGTAAGAAACTTGAGTTAATCCTATCCTATTAGCCAAAAGTCCTTCTCTGTATAGCGTATGCGAGTATTTTAAAACCCTTAAGTCAGATTGCCTCGCCATACCCACCACCTTCCAGCTCCAAGCCGGATGATACACTGGAGGCGACAGTTCGATAGTGCAGCAATATGAGTACTATTCCTGCATGGTTCTACGATGAACTCAAACAGATTGGAACTGATTTCGAGGATTCGTCACAGGTCGAAGCGTTTGACCGTAATCAGAAGTCATCCAGCGTAGAAGCTGAGCGATCGCTAATTAACCGCCTTGGTATTTCACAAGGACATACTCTAATTGACATTGGAGCAGGTACTGGAACATTTGCCATCCAGGCAGCACGAAAAGGCGCTCATGTTTATGCTGTAGATGTCTCGAAGGTTATGCTGGCATACGCTCAACAGAAAGCTAGCGATGCGAAGGCTCTCAATATTGAATTCCACCACAGTGGTTTCCTAACCTATGAACACAAAGCTGATCGGGTTGATTTCATTGTCACGAAGTCTGCCCTCCATCACCTTCCAGACTTTTGGAAGATGGTGGCATTGTTACGGATGAATGCCATGCTTAAAGATGGAGGGATTCTTTATTTGAGAGATGCGGTCTTCTCGTTCAATCCCGTTGACTATCAATCCAGTATCAATGCTTGGATCGAAAGAGTTGCAAAGCCTCCCGGTGAAGGATTCACGAAGCAAGACTTTGAGATGCACATTCGGGAAGAACACAGCACATTTGGCTGGATCATCGAAGGTATGCTGAGACAGGCTGGGTTTGCGATTGAAGAAGTTGATTATTTTGCACCAGAATATGCACAGTATTTTTGTAGAAAAATAAGCCTGTAGATCCACGGCATTGTGTATGAGCCTACAGCCTTTTGACAGGCTTTCCCCCTTCATCCAGGAATACATCTACACCCACGACTGGACTGAATTAAGGCAAGTTCAAGTCGAAGCCTGTCGGGTAATCTTCGCTCCGGCTTAAAAAGGGGGACTTTAAATCCTCAAGATGTTCCCCCCTTTTTAAGGGGGGCTAGGGGGGATCTCGCTTTGTAGCCTACATTCTTTCCCTCGACTGGCTTGTGGAGGTTTTTACGCAATTGGAAATTGAAAATTAGTAACCTCTACTACATACACTACGTAAAAACTCTTTCCATTACCCATTACCCATTACCCATTACCCATTACCCATTACCC
>CBDTXL010000165.1:0-9772 GCA_965364435.1 uncultured bacterium | reverse complement strand
TAAGCGGGTTGCTATGGTTCCAAAGGCAACAGGAGAATCAATGGCAGGTTCCACGTCAAGAGAATTCTCAAATTAGAAACTATTAAGCTGTTGTGCATTGAATTTACACTTAGGGAGTCACCAAAATGCTTGCCTTCCTAAGTTCCAATCTTTTGATTTTCTTAGTTCTTACCGAGTAATTTGCGAGTTTCAGCGGCTGCGGCTTTCATCGCTTGTTCGGGACTGCGTTGCTTCCTCAGCGCTTCATTCAGATAGCGCTGCAATATCTCGGAGGCTCGCTCGTACTCAGGAACGGGGGGACGCAAGACCGACTGCTGAACTGCCTTGGTGAGTTGTTGAAAATGCCGATATTTATCAACAAGTTTTGGCTCGCTCAATAGCATCTTGCGACTCGGTACGTGACCTGTCTCCAGAATAAATCGACGCTGTGTTCGAGCGCTGGTCAGATACGCGATCGCTTTCCAAGCTTCGTTAGGATGCTTGGAAGTTTTGGCAATGCCCAAACCCCAGCTACCATTGCAACCCCCACCACTACCTTTTCCAGCCTGAAGCCTCATCGGTTGAATCCCAACTTTACCCCGAACTGAAGAGTCTTTAGCATTGGCTACAGCCCACATGTAAGGCCAACCCCGCAGAAACACGGCATTCCCTTGCTGAAATTCTGCCAGCGATTCGTCCTCACTGTACGAAATTACTTCTGCCGGAGAAATCTTTTCCTCAATCGTGCGGACTAAAAATCGAACCGCTGCAATGGATTCAGGTTTATCAAGTCCTACTTCGCGTGTGGCTGGGTTAATCCAGAAACCACCATAACCATGCAGTACTTCAACAAACATTGCAGACAAGCCTTCATATTCCCGCCCTTGCCACAGGTAGCCCGACTTAACAGCCCTCTGCTTTTGTAAAGCTTGCGAGATTTTTAGCAATTCTTGAAACGTTTCAGGAGGCTGGTATCCAGCTCGCTCTAATAAATCTTTGCGGTAGTAAAGCAGACCGATATCGGAGCGAAAGGGAATACGATACAGACCTGAATTATAGCGTCCAGCAGCAACATCACTCTCTAAGAATTCTGCCAATTCCTTCGCTGAAATTCGGTCGGACAAATTCATCAGCCAACCCTTGTTGGCAAACTCGCTCACCCAGATGACATCCATATAAATTAGGTCATAGGGGTTTCCCGTCCGAAAGTTAATGGTATAAAACTCTTTAAGCTTTTCTGTTAGGTCACCTTGGCGGTTTTCTACTTCTACAAGGCTAATGCGAATATCTCGGTTTTTGACTTCAAAGTCCTTGATTAACGATGACCAATAGGTAGCTTCAGAAGCCGGAACCACCAAAGAAAGGTTCACAGGTGGCGCAGTCGGCCAAGTGATGAAAAAGATTAACAAAATGAAGATTTGGAGGATAGCTGTTAGTCCCCAAATTCTTGTGCCACCAAGTTGCCGCAGAAATTTTTGCACAACGCACATTCACTGCTATTGAGTCTTTTTAGGGAATGATGTAAAGTTTTAATCCCCATTCTAGCCATGAGCTAAAATGGGGTAGGCGCTAAAACTTTAGTTCAAAAGTGCAATTTGGGTTTTTTAGACGAGAAGTTTTTTCAAGCCACTACAAAATTCACCAGCTTTCCAGGCACAACAATCACCTTTTTAATCTCCTTGCCTTCGAGATAACGCTGGGCAACTTCCGACTCACGAGCATACTGTTCCAGCTCCCCACGATCAGACTGAGCCGGTACAACTAGGGTGCCACGAGTTTTGCCCATGACTTGAATCACCAGCGTAATTTCATCAGCAACTAAAGCCCCTGGGTCAGCTTTGGGCCAACCTTGGGTGTGGACTGACTCAGTATGACCCGTCATTTGCCACAACTCTTCGGCAATATGGGGTGCAAAGGGTGCTAAGAGCAATATCAGGCTTTCAATCCCTTCTACATAGATTGGTGAGTCTTTGCAGTCGGCAGCAGTTAGAGCGTTGCTCAGTTTCATCAACTCTGAGACACCAGTATTGAATTGGTACTCACCCTCTAAATCCTCGGTGACTGCCTTGATTGCGGTGTGGATTGCCCGTCGCAAGTCTTTTTCAGATTTCGTCAAATCACCATTCTTGGGGGCACTAGGCTTTGCACTCCGACTATCCACAAAATCCGATACGAGACGCCAGACGCGGTTGAGGAAGCGGAATTGTCCTTCCACGTCGGCATCGTCCCATTCCAAGTCTTTTTCTGGCGGTGCTTTGAAGAGGATGAACATCCGTGCAGTATCTGCCCCGTACTTGTTAATCACTTCCTCAGGCGCGACGCCGTTGTACTTAGACTTGGACATCGTCTTATAGGAGACTTCCAGCGCTTCACCCGTTTCGGGGTCTTTGGGGTCAGCAGGGTCTACCTGGTCAGAGGGAATCCATTTACCTGTTGTAGGATTCATGTAAGTTAAGCCCTGAACCATGCCCTGAGTCAAGAGGCGTTGGAAGGGTTCGTCAAAATTCAACAAACCGCGATTGCCTTCGGCACCGCCCAAAGGGCGATCGCGCAATACTTTAGTAAAAAACCGCGAGTACAACAAGTGCAAAATCGCGTGTTCAATCCCACCCACATACTGATCGACTGGCATCCAGTCATTCGTCTTCGCGGGGTCAAAGACTTGAGATTCATTCTTCGCGTCGGTAAAGCGGAGGAAATACCACGATGAATCAATAAACGTGTCCATTGTGTCGGTTTCTCGCTTCGCTGGAGTGCCGCAGCTTGGACAAGGTACATTCGCCCAACCCTCTAGTTGCGATAAGGAAGAAACGCGACCACCAGCAAATTCCACATCTTCCGGTAACTGCACTGGTAAGTCTTTCTCAGGAACTGGCACTATACCGCAGTTCGTACAGTGAATTACCGGAATTGGCGCACCCCAGTAGCGTTGCCGCGAGATTAACCAATCCCGGAGGCGATACTGGATTCGTGCTTTACCCCATCCTTGTTTTTCTGCGTATTTAATGATTTCGCCCTTAGCATGTGTAGACTCCATCCCGTTGAACTGGTCAGAATTCACCACAATGCCAGGGTCAGTATAAGCCTGCTTCGGGGCAACCTTTGCATCTGCCGCATCGGCAGGTACAATCACCACTTTGATAGGCAAATTCTGTTCTGTCGCAAATTGAAAGTCCCGCGTGTCGTGAGCGGGTACACCCATGACTGCACCAGTACCGTACTCATACAGCACGTAGTCAGCAATCCAAATGGGTATCTCTTCCCCAGTGAACGGATTGAGTGCTTTACCGCCAGTGGGGATACCTCGTTTCGGCTTATCCTCAGCCGTGCGTTCCAGTTCACTTTCTTCTGAGACTTCTTTAATAAAAGCGTCAACTGCCGCTTGCCGGTCAGTTGTGGTGACTTTTGGCGTTAAAGGATGCTCTGGCGCTAATACTACATAAGTCACGCCATAAACCGTATCAGGGCGAGTTGTAAACACGCCGATTTTTTCATCCAACCCGACGAGCGGAAATTCCAAATAGGCACCAACGGATTTACCAATCCAGTTTGCCTGCATTAGCTTCACCCGTTCAGGCCAACCTTTCAACTTGTCGAGGTCGTTGAGTAATTCCTCTGCATAGTCGGTAATTTTGAGGAACCACTGCCGCAAGAGTTTGCGCTCCACCTTAGCACCGGAACGCCAGGAACGCCCTTCGCTATCAACTTGCTCGTTTGCCAGCACAGTCTGATCGATGGGGTCCCAGTTAACTGCCGCTTCTTTTTGGTAAGCTAATCCTGCCTGGAAAAATTGCAAGAAAATCCACTGTGTCCACTTGTAATACTCTGGTGAGCAAGTGGCAAGTTCACAATTCCAGTCGATAGACAAGCCCAACGGCTTTAACTGCCCCTTCATATGGGCAATGTTTTCATACGTCCACTTTGCAGGATGAACCCCACGAGCGATCGCGGCATTTTCGGCAGGCAAGCCAAAGGCATCCCAACCCATCGGGTGTAGTACCCGATAACCCTGCATCCGGCGAATCCTGGCAATGACATCCGTAATTGTGTAATTACGCACGTGACCCATGTGCAGGTTTCCCGATGGATAGGGAAACATGGATAGAGCGTAGAATTTTGGCTTGTCGCTATCTGTGGGGATTTGGTCTAAGCCAAGTTCTGCCCAAGTCTGTTGCCACTTTTCCTCGATCGCTGCTGGGTTGTAACGGGACTCCACGAAACTTGCTCCTACTGGACTCGCTCTTGCGCTTCTGCTTCCGTATTTTGACACATCTCCGATTTAGAATCGGGCGTTTATGACTATCGAATTCTCGCTACTAAGAGCCTATCCGAAAAGTCACGAGCGGTGATGACTTTCCATCTGTGTTCATCTGTGTTTATCTGTGGTTTTAAATCTCTATTCCACGAGCATAAACATTGGCTCTAACCGACAACAGGTAATCCTGCTAGAGCGATCGCTACTTCCTCTGTACTGTACTCAGTATCTACCAGTTTTCCTGTCTGATAATCCATGTACGCTTGCATATCAAAGTGCCCATGACCGCATAGGTTAAACAAAATCACCTTGCTCTCTCCAGACTCTTTGCATTTCAATGCCTCGTCGATCGCTGCCTTGACTGCATGGTTGGCTTCTGGAGCGGGAATGATACCTTCGACACGAGCAAAGGTCAATCCTGCTGCGAAACAACCTAACTGATATTCCCAGCGGGGTTGTGCGAGTCCCAGGTTAACCACATGACTAACCAGCGCAGCCATCCCGTGATAACGTAGACCACCCGCATGAATGCCTTCCGGGACAAATGTACTTCCCAAGGTATGCATCTTGACTAACGGAGTCAGGTGTGCTGTATCGCCGAAATCATAGGCGTACTTGCCACGAGTTAGGGAAGGACAGGCGGCGGGTTCCACGGCAATAATCTCAACATCTCGCTCACCGCGTAGCTTTGCGCCCAGAAACGGAAAGGCGATTCCGGCAAAGTTGCTGCCCCGGTAGAGGCGTGGACAAATCCGCCTGAATGTTATACCAGGCAGTGGGCAAAAGGTATTCCGACAGGAGGTATTTGATGGTGTCCATTCGGGGTTCTAGAGAAAGTAGCGGCAATCTTCGAGTTGAGGCTTCTATTGTCGCTGATTCGGTGAAGTGGACGCTATGCGATCGCTCCTCTCGCGCCAAACCTTGAGTAAGGAAGTGTTATGGTTCAGTGAACAACAGTTTAAAAGCCAAAGTTTTTTGTGTAGAGGCTGACATTCCAGGCTTTACGGGTAAATGATGGAGAATTAAGTGGGAATACTGAACATTAAGTTCAGCTTTGCCTGGTCTTAAAGCTTGTCGCCGAGAAAATTCTTATGAGTGCTTTTGAAACTTACATCCGAGATTTGCACGAAATTCGGGCGACGGGAGCAGCAGTTAAGGAGACTTCATATTACGGAGCGTTAGAGAAACTGTTGAATGAGTTAGGCAATGCCAAGGAACTGAAGCCGAAAGTGCGCTGTGTGATGCAGTTGAAGAATATCGGCGGGGCAGGAATGCCAGATGGCGGTTTGTTTACTGCCAGTCAGTTTCAGAGGAAATCGCCTGACGCGCCCACGAATCCCACCAATCCAGAGCGGGGTGTGATTGAGATTAAGGGTACTGGGGATGATGCTTGGGTAGTTGCACAAACAAAGCAAGTTTCTAAATATTGGGACAAGTATCGTCAGGTATTGGTCACGAACTATCGGGATTTTGTGCTGATTGGGCAAGATGCTAATGGACAACCCTCCACTCTGGAAACCTATCGTTTAGCCAAGAATGAGGCGGAGTTTTGGGAAAAGGCGAAGAATCCCAGACAATTTGCCCAAGAGCAGGAGGAACAATTCACGGAATATCTGAAACGGGTAATGCTCCAGTCTGCCAGTATTGCCACGCCGAAGGATCTTGCCTGGTTTCTGGCTTCTTATGCCAAGGATGCCAAGGCACGGATTGAGAAAACCGATATACCTGCATTAGAGACGCTGCGTAAGGCGTTAGAAGAAGCATTAGGGATTACGTTTACGGGGGATAAAAAAGATCCCAAGAAGGGAGAGCGGTTTTTTAAGTCCACTCTGATTCAAACCCTGTTTTATGGCATTTTTTCGGCGTGGGTGTTGTGGCACAAGCAGCAGGAACGGGGGCGGTTTGACTGGCGTGTAGCGGGCTACTATCTGCACGTTCCAATGATTAAAGCGTTGTTTGAGAAGGTCGCAACTCCTACCCATGTTCGCAGGCTGGATTTAGAGGAAGTGTTGAACTGGACAGGAGATGCGTTAAATCGGGTTGATCGCACCTCTTTCTTTTCTAAATTTGACGAGGGGCAGGCGGTTCAGTATTTCTATGAACCGTTTTTGGAAGCGTTTGATCCGGAGTTACGCAAGGAATTAGGAGTCTGGTACACGCCGCCGGAAATTGTGCAATACATGGTGGCGCGGGTGGATACTGTGTTACGGGAGGAGTTGCAGATTGAAGATGGATTAGCCGATCCGAATGTGTATATTCTTGACCCCTGTTGTGGGACAGGTGCGTTTTTGGTGGAAGTGTTGCGGCGGATTGATGCCAATTTGCAAGATAAGGGCATGGGTGCGCTGGTGGGTTCGCAACTAAAAGCAGCAGCAATGAATCGGGTGTTTGGCTTTGAACTTTTGACAGCTCCGTTTGTGGTAGCGCACTTGCAGTTAGGGTTGCTGTTGCAAAATTTGGGTGTGCCGTTGAGTGATGAGCAGGAACGGGTAGGCGTGTATTTGACGAATGCGCTCACGGGTTGGGAACCACCGAAGCAACCGAAACAATTGCTGCTGTTTCCTGAGTTGGAAGAAGAACGGGATGCAGCGGACAAGGTGAAGCAGGAAAGACCAATTTTGGTGATTTTGGGAAATCCGCCTTACAACAGTTTTGCGGGTGTAGCAATGGATGAAGAACGGGATTTATCCAATGCGTATCGCACCACTAAGAAAGCACCAAAACCACAAGGTCAGGGATTGAATGATCTTTACACGCGGTTCTTTCGCATGGCAGAACGACGCATTGTAGAGAATACAGGGAAAGGGCTTGTTTGCTTCATATCAAATTATTCCTATCTGGATGGACTTTCGTTTACGGGAATGCGAGAGCGATATCTAGAAGTATTTGATGACATCTGGATTGATTGTTTAAACGGAGATAAGTTTGCCACTGGAAAAGTAACACCGGAAGGAGAACCTGATCCGAGTATTTTTTCAACGGAATGGAACAAAGAAGGTATTCAAGTTGGCACTGCTATAGCTCTACTTCTCCGTAAAGAAAATCATCAACCGAGCGATATTGTTAAATTCCGTGACCTTTGGGGTGTGACCAAACGACAACAGCTTCTAGAGTCACAAGAGCAAGATAACGAAAGTTTGTATCATGTAGTGAAGCCTGCGATCGCACTAGGTCTACCACTTAAGCCAAGAAAGTTTAACACTGACTATACTCGGTATCCACTCCTACCAGAAATCTTTCCTACATCCTTTCCAGGTATTAACACAAGTAGAGATAGTGCGTTAGTAGATGTTGATAATACAAGGTTAACAGAACGAATTAAGCAATATTTTAATTCTTCGATTAGCAACGATGAAATTAAGCATATTGCACCTGTATTAATGAGAAAAACAGCAAGGTTTGAGCCTCAAAGAGTTCGCAATTATCTGGTGAAACGGGGTTTTCTGCCAGACAAAATTGTTCAGTATTGCTATCGTCCTTTCGATTTACGTTGGCTTTATTGGGAACCAGAAACAAAACTTTTAGATGAAAAGAGAGCTGAATATTTTCCGCAGGTGTTTGATAAAAATATTTGGCTAGTAGCGACACAACAAAATCGGAAAGATTTTGATCCTCCTCTTGTCTCAAGGTATCTTTGTTCAATGCATATTATTGAGCGCGGAACAACTTTATTTCCTCTTCGTACTCAGGTCACGGAACAGAGAAGCCTATTTTCTATTAACGATGATAGTAATCCGGAAGTAAGTGGTGCCAAGTTCAACGTCTCTGCACTAGCGATTGAATATATCCTTAATATTGGAACTATAGAAAATGCAGAACATGTCTTTTACCACACAATCGCTATCCTTCATGCCTCTGCCTATCGCATAGAAAACGCAGGAGCTTTACGACAAGACTTTCCTCGAATTCCCTTACCCGACAATCTAGAAACCCTGATTGCCTCTGCAAGCCTTGGTCGTCAAATTGCCGCACTCCTCGATCCAGAGACTCCCGTTGCAGGTGTCACTTCCGGCAAACTTCGTCCTGAACTGAAAATGATCACCGTTGTTTCCCGTGTCGGCACTGGCAACCTTGACCCTAACACCGACTTTGCGCTAACCGCAGGTTGGGGATATGCAGGGCAAAACGGCGTCACCATGCCGGGAAAAGGAAAAGCGAACGATCGCCCCTACACGCCAGAAGAACAAACTGCGATCGCACAAGTCATTGAGCAACTAGGCACAACCACCCATGACATTTATCTCAACGACATCGCCTATTGGAAAAACATTCCCGATCGCGTGTGGAACTATACAATCGGCGGGTATCAAGTCATCAAAAAATGGTTGAGCTATCGAGAGCAGAAATTGTTGGGGCGATCGCTCAAACAAGAAGAAGTCATTGAAGTTACCCAAATGGCACGGTGCATTGCAGCAATTTTGTTGCTAGAACCTGAATTAGATGCAAACTATGAAGCAGTAAAACAGGCAACCTACCCTTGGTCAGTCCAAAAGCAATAGATAACGGAGGAAACCCTAATGTCTGAAGTTACTTTGAATGCGGAACAACTGAAAACACTTCTCAAAGTTGCGCTCGTTGAGATTTTGCAAGAACAACAAGAAGTATTTACCGATCTGATTATTGAAGCGATGGAAGATATTGCTTCGACAAAGGCAATTGAAGAAGGTGAAAGCACTGAACTTGTTAGCCGAGAAGCAATTTTAATATCTTGAACTAGCAACAATGAATGTTGAATGTAGAGAAATCAGTATGAATATCAGTGTAAAAGAGCAATTGCTAAAAGAGATAGAGAAAACATCTGATTCTACGCTGAAAGAAGTGCTAGATTTCTTGCTGTTTATCAAATCTAGAGAACTTCAACAAGAGCAATTAGAAATCAGCCTGTTGAGTGAACCCAGTTTAGCGGAAGATTGGCTAACCCCTGAAGAGGATGAAGCATGGCAACATTTGTAAAAGGCGATGTCGTAGTTGTTCCTTTTCCCTTCTCAGATTTAACCAACGCTAAAAGACGACCTGCATTGGTGCTTGCCGGATTAACCAAAAATGATTTGATTCTTTGTTTGATTACCAGCCAAGCAGCAAATGACAACTATACAACGCTAATTGAAAATAACGATTTTGAGATTGGAAGTCTCAGTAAAACCAGTTACGCCAAGTCGAACCGAGTATTTACGGCAAATGAACAACTGATTGCTTACAAAGCAGGCAAACTAACCACAGAAAAAACAAACGAAGTTATTGCTAAGTTAATCGCAATACTACAACAGTGAGTTTGGGCTGTCTGATGTATGTGGCTTCTGATTTAATGAATTTGGCAGGCTTTGAGAGCAGTTCATGAAGATTGTTGTAATAGGAATTGGCTTTGGTGGGCTATCGGCGTTGTGACTGCTGGTATGTGCTGGCTCCAGTACCAAACCTGGATGGTGCAACAGATTGGAAAGAGATGGCAAAGCCCTACCGAGATGCGATCGTTCAGTTCAGAACAAGAGGTCTCTTGAATCACCTAAAAATCTTTGTTTACGGAACGCTCAAGCCTGG
>CBDTXL010000164.1:0-9777 GCA_965364435.1 uncultured bacterium | reverse complement strand
TATCCATGACTAACCTCACTTTTTAAGATATCTAGTTCTCACGCAACGGTGTATTCAGCTACTGCGATCGCGACAAGTCTCCGCAAAAGAATTGCCGCTTTTATTGCAGTTTCAGATTGCTCAATTACAAATTCCGATGAATTTGATTTTTGTATGGGAGTGTCACAGGCTTCAGGGCAAAAAGAAGCTGTCTTGTGCCACTAAGACTATTTTGAAGGCTCCAGTTGACTGGAGAGTCAAGGGGGTGAGGATGTGATTGACTATAAAAATCGGAATGATCCTGAACGAATGAAAGTCCAGGACTTACGCAGAAGAGATCCCCCAACAGAGTTAAAAAGGGGGCAATGAATGTTCCCCCCTTTTTAAGGGGGGCTAGGGGGGAAGGACGCTGCCGCGTCCCGCTAGACTTCGTCTCGCTTCGCTAACGCTAACGAGGTTTCAGACTTCAAGTGCGTAAGTCCTAAGTCCTTGATGAGCTTGCTGCCGAAGCGCAAGAACTCAACATGGATACTGAGGAATGGCAGATTTCACCGCCGTGTATGATGCTTCTGCAACGAAGCAGGCTCAAAAATCCACCTATAACCGTTCTCGATTGGATGCGGTACACTCTGACCTTTCTCCAAACCTCTCTCCTACAAGGAGAGAGGCTTTGATTTTTACTCCCCTTCCCTTGTAGGGAAGGGGTTGGGGGTTAGGTTTTTTCTTCATTCTGCTTGCAAATCTCATTTGCGCCTTGTTGCCGCTGCTGCAAGTACACTTCAACATCCTACCTTTGTCCTTTACGAACCATATTCAATCCGTACAGGTACAGTTCAACAACAGCATAGACACGAGGAGGAGGATCGTTTGGACGGGAACGTTCTGTGAGAATACCAGCTTCTATCATATTTCTGATGAGATCAGCTAATTGACTATCTTCCACTTTCCATATTTCAGCTAGTCGATTAGCATCAATAGGAGAGCGTTCATTTTGTAATCTCTCCAGAAACTCTTTAAGTTCAGGGTACTCATTACGTACTTCATCTACACGTTGCTCAGAAACAAAAGGAAAAGCATCAATCAAGACTTTTGGTCGTAGAATTATCTCTGGACTATATTCTGTAGAGAAGTCTTTTTCACGTTTGACTGCCTCTTGTAACAGTAAGACTAAACTTCGAGGGAAGCAGTTTTTTTGACCGTCAGCAATACGGGTGCGAACCCAATTATAGGTGTAAGCTTTTTTTGTACGACCCATTCGCTCACCCCATAGAGGATACAAGCTAGTACGTAGTTGTTCTAGCTCAATTGCATTGAGTCGCGCCACTGTTACCCCCAATTTCTGCTCCAGAAATTTACTCAAAGTATCAGAACTCGTTAGGGCTTGGCGTAAAACGAGTCTCCAGAGATCAGCCTCATCCCAACGCAATTGAAGTGACCGTCCCGTGTAGTGTCCTTTATTGGTAAAGTTAAGTTGATTCCAGATATCTTCACGTAAAAATATTTTGGGTACAATACACTTCAGACTTGTACCGCTTTCCAGCCACCAGGCAAGCAAAGCCTCAAGTGCCTGCCTTCGACGGGTATAGTCTTTCTGCGTAGAACCGAAGCCAGCATCTAATTCATCGTAAAGAAGCCACACACCTTGATTATTTTCTCGTAACCAACGGTCAATAGCACGTAGTTCATCCGCAGCCTGTGAACTAGCTTGTGGAGATTGAGCGCGATGTACTAACCATGAGACGATATCAACATGTGGGGGACTGTCTTGAGCGCTTAATGCAACTAACTGCTCATCTAAATCAAGGGATGAACGTAACTCAGGTAGAGCATGGCATAATTGCAATAGAGCATAATTGAGCCAAAATATAGACCAACTATGCTCACCTACCTGTTGTTCATAACTAGATAGATCATTACTTTCTAAGATTGGTCCTTGCAATCTCGGTTGACCATGAGCTGCCAAAAAATGAAAATTACTTAAATTAACCTCAGAATGAGCCAATTCTTTTGCTGTTTCTGGCTGCTCCACAAATAGCCTGAACAACAAGCTTTTTCCTGTTCCCTTAGCACCTCTAATCAGCCAATTTCTATTACTTAAGAATTTAGGAAAATCCTCGGTACGGTGAAATATATTCGGTATTTTATCCGCTTCGATTTCTTGTGCGGTTGCTGCTTCAAACTGCAACTCATTCAAGATGGTTTCTCGGTTTTCGAGAATTGTAGTTGTCTCTATATTAGGTTTAATGTCTGGCAAACTAGCATCAATAGCATCAGCAATCGGTAGATAGCCATTCAGTAAATTTTTAGGAAGATTGACCAAACTGGATAAAGTCGTAATGCTTGGATTATAGGGGATTTCGTAGTAAAGTTCTCCAACAGTTGTCTCACCAGGTAAACCCCAGTTGTCCACAATCCAATCTTCAACTTTAGTTATCCAAGTTTGGCGTTGTTCAGGTGCAACCAGTGGCATAGGTGTAAGAAGAAAGCGAAGATCGGGTTTCCCTTGATACTCACGTCGTTTCCGAACACCTTGCACAACCCAACGCAGTCCTTCAAAGCTCTGGTCAGTAGGTGAAAAGCAGATGATGCCAGTATCGGCTAGATCGAATAGGGCGATCGCGCTTGTATCATTAAACCCAGGACGTGCATCAATTAAAATTACATCTGGATTTAACTGAGTTTTGATATCTTCCATTAGCTGATTGACTGGATTAACCCCTCCCTGATAGAACTTTTCTAAAGTTCGTCTATCAAGGTCAGCTAACCGATGAATATAATTTTCGTCATACGCTCCAACTGGAGCTAAGAAGAGTTCACCACGAGTAGGTAAGTTAACCTGAGAGATACAGCTCTCAATGCTTGGAATATTTTGATCGGGAGTTAGATAGCGTTGGTGTAAGTAATCTAGTACACCATATTGTTCTCCGTTGAAGTGTTCAGTATCCGACCGAAACATAATCGAAATTCCAGGTGCTTCAAGGTCGAAATCTACCATTACCACCCGACGATTGCGGCTTGCCAATATACTTGCTACCAACCCTAAAGCAGTAGAGCGACCTACACCTCCCTTGAAAGAGTAAAAAGTAACAACCAACGGACGCTTAAGGCTGTCTTCATCTAGCTGAACTGGTTGGTCAGGTTCCGGAGCCATCAAGATGTCTGACCAAAGAGGAAGAGGCAACTGGATATATTCTGGAGGTTGTTCAGTGGCTTCTTGTGGAGTTAACAAATCATAGTCGGCAATTGGGTACTGACCAAGATTAGTATTTATACCTTCTAGAAAGCTATCAATTTTTTGTTCTCGCTCATCTAATAGCTTTCCTTCAAAAGAAGTCGTAATAATCTTTAATTTTAGCCATCCCAATGAATTACGCTTAATCTTTACCTGTACTTCTGGGTCTTCAGCGCTTAATTCATGGATTAGGTGTTCTTCAATCTGTTGAGGTAATGCAGTTGAACTGATCATGAGGCTTCGTCTTGTTTAATCAATAAGAATCGATGTAAGATCTGTACTGCTTCTATAAAGCGTTGACACTCTTCCTCATTACCCATTTTTTCTGAGTAACGCAATTCATCGTTACGCCATAGAGATGAAACTGTATTCCATGCATCTCGATAAGTATTAGTGCGATCCAATTGTATGGCACGTTGTAATGTGGGTATACTCCCAAGCAACTTGGTCAGACTATGCAATTCTGAGCCTTGCAATCCTTTTTTAAATATCCAAGTATCCTTAAAATTATTTTTTTCCTGCTCATAGCAGATAAGCGATTTTAGAGAGCATTCAATAGCATAGCCACCAAGGTAGACGGCACCCGTCCAACGTTTTTGATTATGTAAGACTTGAGCATCTTCCAGCCGACGGCGAGAAGCACCTAACTGGCAACGTCTATCATAAGTATCCGGCAATTGAGTTCCCTCCAAGGTTATTTCGGTTTTTGAATCGGTTGTTAGTTGTTACGAACAGCTTAAAGCCCTGTAGATTAAGGGCTAGAGCCTCAGTTATTTCTAGTGCCTGAAGCAATATTCAATACACTACACAATTGTTACACCTTCCAATTCCTCATCCGTCAACTCATACAACTCGCGCAATTTCTGCAACTTCTCCTCACCCGGTTGCCAGAAACCGCGCCCATTTGCCTCCAACATCCTGCTGACAATATTGCGGAACGCTTCAGGATTTGCCTCTCGCAACTTATTCGCCATCTCTGCATCTAAAGCATAGGTATCCGCCGCTTGGTCATACACCCAGGAATCAGTAAAATCAGCCGTACCGCCCCAACCAATTAACGCTGTCATGCGTTGCGAGATTTCATAAGCACCGCCAGAACCTTGATTTGCCATCGCATCCGCCCACTTGGGGTTAAGTAACTTCGTGCGATACTCCAGGCGCAGCAAATCTTCCAGGTTGCGGGGTGTCGTGTCTTTCGAGAAGCTTTCGACAAAACTGGTGTTTACCTTTTTGCCCCGTTGTTTTTCTGCTGCCCGCTTCAAGCCGCCCGTATTGGCATAGTATTCTTGGATATCGGTAAGACCGTACTCCACCGAGTCGATTTCCTGGACAATCCGACTGGTGGTTTGCAATAGCTGAGTGAGGATTTCTGGACGCGCTTGCCCTTTGTCTTGTCTACCGTAACTGAAACCATTTCGGCTAGCCCAAGTCTTCCCTAACTCATCTCCAGTTTCCCAGTTGCCATCCACAACTCGGTCATTCACCAGCGAACCAAAATCTCCAGCAGGGTTAGAAAATAACCGGGCAGATGAATTCTGCACTCCTTGCGATCGCAACATTAAAGCATGTTTGCGGATGAAATTCTGGTCTTCCGGTTCCTCTGCCTCAGCTGCCCTACGGAACAAATCATCCAGCAATTCAATAATATTGACAAAGCTATCCCGGAAAATACCGGAGAGATTTGCCAACACATCAATGCGGGGATGTCCAACCTCTGCCAAAGGTTTCAACTCATAGCGCACAATTCGCCCCGTACCTTCTTTCACGGGTTCTGCACCCACCAATTCCAGAAGAATACCGAGGGATTCGCCCTTGGTTTTGATAGCATCTAGCCCCCATAGCATTACAGCAACAGTTTCCGGATACTCGCTATGTTCTTGTAAGTGCTGGGCGATAATTTTTTGAGCAATTTCTCTTCCCCGTTCATAAGCTGCGGGTGAAGGCATCCGATAGGGGTCTAATGCATGAATATTTCGCCCCGTAGGCAACACACCCAAACCATCTCGCAATAAATCGCCCCCTGGTGCTGGTGGAATATACTCACCGTTTAATCCCCGCAACAGATTGGTTATCTCATCTGTGGTTTGCATCAATAGGTCACGAATTTGTAAGGCTTCTTGAACTCCCCTGTGTCCCCCCGAACTAAGGGGGGATGATGATGCCTCTTGCCCCCCCGAACTCTGGGGGGGTAAAGCAGACTCTCTTCCAGAAGCGATAGCGAAGCGCTGCTGCGTTAGCGGAGCGGCTCTGAAAGAGCTAGCGCAGATCGCACCAACCACATCTTCTAGTAACTCTTCTCCAAAATAAGCTTGAAGGTAGGATGCCAACTCTTCTGCATTCGGTGCTTCACCTAGCGTATGCAACCCAGATGAAAACAGGCGACTTTCGACCACTTGCAGATATTCGTACAACTTCACCAAATAGTCGTTGAAAGAATGGGCACTGAACATCCGGGCATTTTCCGGATTAAAGGCAATGCCCAATTTCTTGGCATCCTCAAACGGACAATCTGTATCTAAGCCAGTATCCACAATCTTCTTGCAGATCGCTTCTTTGAGGGCGTAATTTTTTTCTGGGTCTTCCCGATACTCCGAGATTAAATCCCGCAGTGCCACTAATTCCTTATACAAACCAGCCCGACCATAGGGCGGCACATTATGAGAAATCAGCACACCATAGCCTCTGCGCTTCGCCAGCATCGACTCGGAGGGATTATTCGCCGCATATATATATAGATTGGGCAAATCTCCCAGAAGAATATCAGACCAAGAATAGCCCGTGTTGCCCAAAGGAGAACCCGGTAACCATTCCACTGTGCCATGCATCCCAAAGTGAACCACGGCATCAGCTTGAAACTCGTTTTGCAGCCATTTATAAAAAGCGGCGTACTGGGGATGAGGGGTCAGGTCACGTTCAAACATCAACCGCATCGGGTCACCCGCGATACCGAGAGGCGGTTGTACACCAATCCAGACGTTACCTAGTTGAATACCCCCAATCTGGAATTCATCGCCATAGGTTTTGATGCCTGTGCCAGTTAGAGATTTCCACTGTTTCTCAATACGAGTGGTTAGGAGGTAACCCAGCCATTTTTCTAGAGTTTTGATGTTAACCGCAGATGGACGCTGATGGACGCTGATAGATTCGCCTTCCATCTGCGTTAATCCGCGTGCATCTGCGGTTCCTTCATCCGCTTCTTTCACCATGCGAATAAGTTCTTCGCCGTCTTCTGGTAATTCCCCGACGGTGTAGCCTTGGTCTTTGAGGGCGTGGAGAAATTTGAGGAGCGATCGCGGTACATTCAATAAAGCTGCTGTCCCTGTTGCCCCGTACCCAGGCGGAAACCCGTAGAGAATAATCGCAATTTTCCGATGAGATGCGGCTGTCTGTCTGAGGGCAATCCAACGCTTCAGCCGTCCAGTCAGTCGTTTTACCCGTTCTGGAATTAAATAAATGTCCTCTCCTACCAAACCACCCAGCGGCACTGGGTCAATTGCTCCATCCAATTCAGGCAATGCATATAACACGACACTTTGCAACCCCCCAACGCCTTGGCGCGTCCACGAATGAATATCCTGAATCAGTAGCGGTGCGGCAACAATATAGGGGACATTCTTGGCGGTAAGGATGCGCTTGGCGACTTCCACCTGACGCCCCGCTTCCATCGAACCCGCAGGACCACCCACTAGCGGAAAGCCAATGGTAGAGACGATCGCATCTACTTCCACCGCCTCACTGGATAGGGAGGGAGTTTCAACATTACCTAGCTGCCGCGATCGCGTCTCGTGGGGGGATGTCATCCAATCCCTAACAGCGACATGCCCTTCAACGCCATTAATAAAGATAGGCACTGGCACCAGTCCAGCGTTCTCAAAGTGGCGAATCAGTTGAGGAATGTAAGGCTGCTTGGTTACAACATGCTTGCGATACAGCAAGATTCCTACCACCCCTTGTAGGGGCATGGAAGCCTGACGCCCTACGTGCTGCCGATACCATTCCAAATATTGCCGAGGCGACTCAAAGTAACCTTCATACTCAGGATGTAGCAATCCCATGTTAGGGGTTTCCACTGGCGGCGGTATTTCTCCCACCCTCAAACCCAGGTATTTTTCTGCCAGCGTCCAGAACATCGACGCCACGTTATCTGAACCGCCAGCATTCCAGTAACCGTAGATAATCAGCCAGTTCCGCAAGTCTTGGACTTTTTGGACGGGAATGTATTTCAGTAGCTTGGGGCCAATCTTCAAAAAGCTGATGTAACCGGCAAGTTTGTCTTCTTCTCGCCCATTGCTGAATTTATCGAGAATAAATTTGACGGGTTTGGGCATGCCTTTGGGCTTATCCCCAATTTTGAAGGCACCGATCTGGGTGAGACTCATTAATTCGAGGGCGGACTCGAAGACTAAGCGAATAGGGATGTGAGAAACGCGATCGCGCAACCAAACCACTTGGTCATAATCAAATATCAGACTAGCGAAAAAGACATCAGCATCTTTGAGTGCTTCTTCTATGACGGCGGGTTCGGTGCTGAGGGAGCGATTAGCTTCGCTACCGGGCAAAGCCCGATCACTAAATACCCGAATATCCAACTCAGGACAGCGCTGTTGTGCCAGATGAGCCGCTTTGCGGTATAAGTCAGCGTTGAAGGATTCAAAGCCAGCAATCAGTACGATGCGTTTCATGTCCTAAGCTTAAAATATCTCTTTATCTCGATCTTAAGGACACTCTCAGCTGAATGTATCCTGAGAATCGGTATAGCCTTCCCTAGTGCGTACTTCCTTGCAGATGAGAGATATGCGTTAAATAGGAACTTATACCAAATCCGCTTCTATAACCCCCTTGTTGTTTCCAATCGTAGAGACGTTCCGGCGGAACGTCTGTACAAAATTTTGAGGGTTGTTGAAAAAGGGGGTATTAAAGCCGGATTTGATATTATCCCATCACCAGCTATGCAATCTCAAAATGGCTTCTTCGCGCTGAGTGCTATTCCCGCACTCCTAATTAACAGCCCTTTAATGGGTTTCATCAGTCATCCCCCTGAACCCCTAATTGATAACAGTTGATATTTGTATCAAAGGGATGGTCAAGCCGTTGCTGTTTTTACAGATCTAGTCCGATTTCGATATATTTCAATTTTATGGGTGTCGTCAGATTAACACTAAACTTGTCTATACGCCATATATAGCCTCTTGCCACTGATTGCTGAGTATCTACCTCCGAAAAGAGCCATGCAACCCCAAAGAGTCGGCCTAGTACTCATCTCCCGGACGCTAACGATCGCCCTGCTAGCTATAGCCGCTGGGTGTTCCCAAGTTGAGTCACCTCAAACTAGTGCCGTATCGGATAAGCCGTCTACACCGGCAGCAGCAACATCACCAGAGTCGTCTGCACCAGGCAAAGCGTCACCCGCGTCCGCATTGTCTGCAACGCCAGCGCCTCAGGCTGATCCCTTCCCACAGGCGATGGACACAGCAATGGGTGCAGCAACTCTCACACAATCGGCTGTATCTCAGGATGACTGGAATCTTATCGCTAGTCAGTGGAACAGGGCGATCGCACTACTGAAGTCAGTGCCAACTTCCCACCCCAAAAGGGCATTAGCACAACAAAAGATAGCAGAGTATCAGGGCAAACTGGCTTATGCCAAACAGCAGGCAGTAGTCGGCTCAAAACCAAAAGTCTCTCCAATTTCACCACCCTCTACTTCAGTTGCATCCCAGCCACCAGCCTCTCCAACTCAGCGCCCCCCTGCTTCAGCACCATCCCAGCCAACAACACCCTCGACTGGGCCCTCTTCTGTTTCGGCAACAGTAGCTTTAGCGATGCACCTCCAACAGATAGGAGCGAAGATGTATGCTACCTTCTGGTGTTCCGTTTGCCGCAGGCAGGAGCAACAGTTTGGTGAAGAGGCATTGAGTCTAATCAACATTATTGAGTGCGACCCTCGTGGCAAAAATGCCCAACCAAAACTCTGCCGCGAATCCGGAATCAGAGCCTATCCAACCTGGGAAATTAACGGTCAGCTCTATGAAGGGGGTATGCCGCTAGAGACACTGGCTGATTTATCAGGTTATCAAGGTTCCCGCAACTTTAGCAACTGAATGCCAGCACCTTGGATTGGATTCAATACATGCAGTGACCTCATGAGACGCACCAAACCGTTCACTCCAAACTCTGCTAAACCGGGTTTCTCAAAATTTCTATTACCTGGGTTACTCTTCGGAGGAACGGTTCTACTGATTCTAGCTGCCAGCCAGTTCAATGGAGGGGTGTTATCTGAGGCGATTGATAATTTTGCCTTCGGGCTGGGCGATCGCTATCAGCAATGGTTTGATAAACAGAGTACCAATAACCCCCTGGTTCTGCTTTCCTTATCCTTTGCAGGGGGCCTAATTGCCAGTATCTCTCCCTGCATCCTATCCCTACTACCCGTGAACCTGAGTTACATTGGCACTCGTGAGATTACGTCTCGCTGGGATGCCTTTGTCAAAGCTGGGTCATTTGTCCTGGGAGTAGTCACAATGCTCAGCCTGTTTGGCTTATTCTCTTCCTTAGCTGGGGCTATA
>CBDTXL010000163.1:0-9787 GCA_965364435.1 uncultured bacterium | reverse complement strand
TTTGCCAGGAACTTCTCTAACTCTGTCAGTGCATCCGCATCCACCTTAGTCTGCATCGGGCAGAATTTAGGACCACACATTGAGCAGAATTCAGCAGTTTTGTAGATATCTGCTGGGAGAGTTTCGTCGTGGTATTCCCGTGCGCGTTCGGGGTCAAGGGAGAGTTCAAACTGGCGGTTCCAGTCAAAATTGTAACGCGCTTTCGAGAGTTCATCATCGCGATCGCGTGCCCCCGGACGATGCCGTGCAATATCTGCTGCATGAGCCGCAATCTTGTAGGCAATCAACCCATTCCGCACATCCTCAGCATCCGGCAACCCTAGGTGTTCCTTGGGCGTAACGTAGCATAGCATTGCTGTACCATACCACCCAGCCATTGCTGCACCAATCGCTGAGGTGATGTGGTCATAACCGGGGGCAATATCCGTCACTAATGGACCCAGCACATAGAAGGGTGCTTCGGAACACTCTTCCATCTGCTTCTTGACATTAAACTCAATTTGATCCATCGGCACATGACCAGGCCCTTCCACCATCACCTGTACGTCATGTTCCCAGGCTTTGCGAGTTAGTTGTCCCAGGGTTTTGAGTTCTGCCAGTTGCGCTTCGTCAGAGGCATCGTGGGTACAACCGGGACGCAGGGAATCTCCCAAACTAAACGAGACATCGTATTTTTTGAAGATTTCGATGATGTCGTTGAAGTGGGTATAGAGGGGATTCTGCTTATGGTGATGCAGCATCCACCGTGCCAGGATGCCACCACCACGAGAGACAATCCCCGTCAGGCGGCTTTTCACCAAGGGCAAATGCTCAATTAAAATCCCCGCGTGGATAGTTTGATAATCCACCCCCTGCTGGGCGTGTTTCTCAATCACATGGAGAAAGTCATCGGGGGTGAGCTTTTCAATCGTGCCGTGGACACTTTCTAGGGCTTGGTACACTGGCACGGTTCCAATCGGCACAGGCGAGGCGTTGATGATGGCAGTGCGAATCTCATCCAGGTTGCCGCCGCCGGTGGACAAGTCCATGACGGTATCGGCACCGTATTTCACCGCCAGCTTCAGCTTATCGACCTCTTCATCCAGATTGGAAGAGTTGGGAGAGGCTCCAATATTGGCATTCACCTTACACTTAGAGGCAATGCCAATGCACATCGGCTCTAGGTTGGTGTGGTTGATATTCGCAGGGATAATCATTCGTCCCCGCGCCACTTCCTCCCGAATCAGCTCAGCTGGAAGGTTTTCCCGCTGGGCGACGTAGTGCATTTCTTCGGTAATTACACCCTGACGGGCATAGTGCATTTGAGAAACATTACTCTGCCCACGCCGCTTGGCGATCCATTCACTTCGCATATTGAATTCCTCGAATAAACAGCTTCCCTCCGCTGGTATTACCCAGTCTCAGGTTCTAAGGGACTGTCTCAGCCTGGTTGTTACAGGCACCCCTAGCTATGGTTGAGGATTCTATCACCTAGGGCTGGGCGGATTTTGAGCAACTAAGCAAATCTTAATTTACAGGTCGTTGGTAGGGCGTCGGTATTCGTGCCCCTACCATGTGGTGTATGTAACTGAGAATCGCTATATTTCTCTATTTGAGGAACATAGCAAGTTTCTGAGTTCTCCAGGAATTTCCTCGAAATGCTCTAAGAGAAAGTCCATTAGGGCTAAGTGGCGTAAATCGGTAGGAGTTGGACGGCGATAGTTACGACCTCTTACGAACCAGCACTGAACAGTAGACGTTGAGCGATCGCATATAGTCGCAATTATCTCGTAATCCACCTCCCACTTCGCATAAAACTGCTTTGGTGTCATTCCGACTTGGCAGTAGCTGTACAGTTCGATTAGGTTTCTCTCTCGCTGTGTCAGAGGACGCGGCTTGCTCATGAGGCTACCTCCAATGTAAGAGTTGTCAACACAGAGAAATTTTCTGAGGTTTGTTTATCAGGATGGGAACACTGGCTCCCATCGTTGGCTAGTTTTACCATTGTTAATGTCTCCTTCGTTTTGGGGAGTCAGAAGTCAGCAGCTAAGTTTCCTAGGCTCTCTGCTGGCTTCTAACTATAAAATTGCAACAAACTTAAGTTGCAATCACGACACTGTGATAACTAGAGTCGATAAATTTAGTATACATAAATTTGTTTCAAAGTTAAATACCTTGAAACAAGTTTTTTAATATTGATATGGAGTAATAAGGAGAGTGGGGAGAGATAACGCGATCGCCTGACTGCCTGTGGAGTTTGAATGAGAAAGAGCGATCGCATTCGAGTAAAGTCTGGGATGATGCAAGGTGATGACACACTTCGATTTTGTTAGCTTCTCTGATGACCTACAAAGTATCAAGGATTCCACGCAAAGAATACCAACTTCCTTTACTCAAGTGCCTTGTAGAACTTGGTGGAGCTGTAAAATTTTCTCAGCAATTGCTTAGTCTTGTTGCTGAAACAATGGGTTTTGCTGATATGAGGATGGAACGTCATCCCACTAGTGGTCGTATCCTCTGGATTGAAGACTTACAATTTGCAGCATCTCAGCTTCGGAAGCAAGGGGAGATGGATGGTTCGCAAAAAGGCATTTGGAAAATCACAGAGAAAGGACGAGAGCGCCTTCGGTTGGAGTGGGATAGTTTCAAGAACCAATTCAACCTCAACAACTATATTACCGAAACAACATCATCAGATGTAGAAGTAGTTGACTCCGAGATAGTTGAGGAAGAGGTTAGAGAGGAATTTGTCGAAAAATTTGCCCCTGAATCACTTGAAGCAATCAAAGGTCAAATTTTAATTGAAGACACACCTATTCACCAAATCATTACCATCATCAACGCAAGTCGGCATTTGATTTTGACGGGACAACCGGGAACTGGCAAAACTACTATCGCTATCAATGCAAGTGACCAAGCGGTTAAAACAAAGTTCATATCGGGTTATATTCTTACAACAGCCACATCTGACTGGACAACTTTTGATACTATTGGCGGCTATATGCCGCAACCTGAAAAAGAACTGGTTTTTACGCCTGGTATTGTGTTACGAGCTATCAGCGAAAACAAATGGTTGATTATAGACGAAATTAACCGTGCTGATGTAGACAAATCTTTTGGACAATTACTCACCATCCTTTCCGGACAGGAAGTTGAGTTACCCTTCTACAATAATCAGGGAAAGCCAATTAACATATGTCACGCTCTAGGATTGAGCAGTTACTATGATGAGCAGTCTGCAACTTATTTTGTTGGGGATAACTGGCGTATCATTGGAACGATGAACACCTTCGATAAAAACTCTCTGTTTTCCCTCTCTTATGCCTTTATGCGCCGCTTCGGATTTGTCCATGTCAATAATCCCTCTACAGCAGAGTTACATAAAATTATTGATGGACGAGTCCAAGACGGACATTTGAATGCGACTAGTGCAGATAAAATTAAGCGATTGCTGAGTATTACCCCACGGAAACTAGGTGCTGCCATTCTTATTGATATTTTAAATTACATGAAAGAACGAAGTAGCCCAGAGGCATTCTTTGAAAGCTTCGTTGCCTATGTTCTACCTCAGTTTGAGGGCTTAGCTGTAGAGGCAATTGTCGATTTTTTTGATAAAGCTGCTAGTGACTTTGGTGATAAAGAACACCAATTCCAAATCAAGCAGTATCTAACAGAACTGTTTGAAATAGAGTCTGGAGCATGGGAGTCTAGTTAGCACACTATAAACAATGGGTGATTGTTGGACAGATGAGGACTATAACGAAGTCCTAAGCTTTGTCGAAAAGTATCTATGGATTTTTGTTCAGGAAAACGCTGCTATCCATAAACCAGAGCAGATTATCTGCAATCTAGCTCAACTTAATCAGCGCGAGTTGCGGTTATTACAACTTATCTACTTTCTCCTCTCTGAATCTATTCAAAAAAGTGTTAAAGAATCTACTCCACACCTCCTGCGACGCTTAGCACAGTCAACTGACAGGATGACTGCTGAATTAAAAGGTTCAGTCCGAGGCAATGTGGATTGGAACCTGACTTTGAAGCAGCGATTGAGAACGGGTTTCAGTAACCCTACAGCTTTTGTTACACGGCTTCCTGTCAAAACTTATGATCTCCCTGAAACTCAAGCACTGAAGTATCTGTTGAGTCAGACTAACCAATTATGCCTAGAAGTTTTAGGTAATATTTCAGAACCAGAGGAAGAGGAAAACCTATCTTTCGAGTCAAACAATCAATGGAAAGCACAAATTCGCTCTTTGTATCACTCCACTAGTATTTTTTTAAGAAATACCTACCTGAGTAAAATTGAAATACCTATAAAAATTACTGATTTAATGCTTCAGAAAGTACGCTGTGCGAGAAATGCTCAATTTAAAAATATCTATAGAAGCTTACGCCTTTACCGTAGACTATTTGTTCAAGAAGAACAAGAGACATTGAGAGACTGTTTTTCTCAGGGAGTGTTGAAACCTTTAAACCGTGACACACTCTATGAGGTGTACATTTTATTCGTCACAATGGCAAGTCTTGAGCAAACAGGTTGGATTCGAGAACACTTCAGACTTATTGGTTACGGTAAAGGCGCAATACTACATTACAAACATGATAATACAACATTACAAGTCTATTATCAGACGTTGCCCGCTAGCTTTGCTAAAAATAGCCTTTATACTAACTTACTACGAAAGTATAAAATTGACGTGAGTCTGCGACGACCTGATATACTCCTGGAGTTTAATGCTGAAACATATGATTTTAAGCTTTTAGAAGTCAAGCGTACACAGAATAAGCGTTATATCGTGGATAGCGTTTATAAAGTACTGGGTTATTTAAAAGACTTTGAGAAGTGCTTTACATCGGGGAAGATGCCTCATGCAATACTTGTGGTGTGGGAAGGTGTAGAACCAAGTAGAGATACTGGAGATGTTGTTGTAGTTCTAAATCGGCACACTTATCGACTCTTTCTGGAAAACACAATCATTAAATGAAATTCAATAGACATGGGTTACTGTTCTGATGTTGCTCTCGTTCTTAAAGCAGAAATTATTGAATCCTTTGATAAAATTATCGGTTCTTACTATGCGGAAGAGCAAGAACTAAAGTATTTTTGGGAAAAGTGCAAGCAGCATATAATAGCAGAAAATGGTGATGCTCTCTACTACTGGAGATATATAAAATGGCATCCCCAATGCCAGGAAGTTGACCTGGTTGAGAGATGGATGAATCAACTTGATAATGAAAATCTTTCAGATCAATATCTATTCGTCAGAATGGGCGAAGAATGGGAAGATATTGAGTACAGAGGTAACTTTGAAGATGAGAATGGGGAAAATCCTTTTGACATTGAAGTTGTCCGAGAGATAACTTTCTATGGCAAGCGGGGAGATTAGGGAGAGTCGAGCGATCGCACCCCACCTATCCCGGCACATTAAGGAATTTCCCCAAAAGGTACATCGAGAATCGAGAACTTGTCCCAACCGGGCGCATCAAAATGCCACCATTCTGTTGCCAGTGGTATAAACCCATATTTTTTCATCACATCTTCAAGCAGTTGGCGATTTTTCCGAGCTTGGGCGCTGCCACCGCTGTAATTTCTATGCGCTCGTTCTGTAAAATCATCAAATCCAGTTGGCATCTCCAGTTCTCTACCGTTGTGGTCAACAAGCGTAATGTCTACTGCTGCACCGCGATTGTGCCGAGAGCCTTCTGCTGGATTTGCCACATAGTTAGAATCAGGCAACACTTCCCACATCTGCTTTTGCACGGATAGGGGTCTGTAGCAGTCATAAACTTTCAGCCCTAGTCCCTGTTTTGCCAAATCGTCTTGAACTTCTGATAGCCTTCTTGCTGCTGCCCCCCTTAGCACACATCGCCCCACCGGGTACAGTTTTCTTTTTAAAAAATTATTTGTCGTTGCGTAGCGGATGTCGATCGCAATCTTGTCATTAACCGAACGAATATCAACTAGTCGAGCCTCATAGGGGAGTTGAGATTTAGCACTATTCTGGGATGGAGTTGAAGGCAGCTGGGACGGCACGGATAAAGTAGAACTGGCTGTTTGAGTTAGTCTTGTTGTTGGAGTGGGAATTGTTGCAATGAATGCAGAGTCAGACTTCTGACACCCTACAGATGGAACTAGTAACGCGATTACCGTGACCAATCTTGCCCAGCGGCTCCTCATGGTTGCTATTATCACAAAAAATTAGGTATAGGGAGTATAGAGGGCAATGAGGGAGTTCTGAACGGCTTTTTTTGACATAACTATCCGGATTTTTTCCTAGGTTGCCCGAAAGGTTACTCAGATAGCCCAAGCCGCTATAAATTCACTAGCAACTTTTATGGGTGGGATGATTGCACTCCTATCCCAGCCCTTGTGTGGCTTATTCAAAGTAGTTTTACTCAGGCACGGAAACAAGATAAAGCTATGGTAATGCAACCTATTTATGGTAACGGTGTTATCGAAAGCCCCACCATTGAAATCTCTCAGGAACGATTGCGGTCTATCCTCAGTCAGATAGAAGCTGAACTTCTCGAAAGCGAAGTTTACCGCCGGACAATGGCTGGGTTACAGACGATGTTAGGAGAGGCGTCTGGCACCGCGCAAATTTTAGTCAAAGCAGTGGGGCGAGAAGCCGTGCGGTTGACCTTCCAGCAGTTTGCCAGACAGTATAAGGTAGTTCCTGTCGCTGCCGATGGAACCAATCAAGCAAGAGTTGAAGAGTCAGATTCTCCAGAGATGGTAGAAGATAATCCAGTTAAAACCGAGTCACAGTCCTATGCAACCTCCGAGGAAGAAGTTACTAATTCAGTGGAGGCTATCCAACCCCCCAGTCTAGTCAATAGACCGATTGGTGAGACTAAACCGCCCAAAAAACTCACCAAGGCGGAACTGGCAGCGCAAATGGTAATAAAAGAGCGGGAGGAGCTTCTGCGTCAAGTTGGTCAAGAACTGCGACAGGCGCGTGAAGCCCGGTCGATCAGCGTCATCCAACTTCATCGTCAAACCCTTGTGCCGCTCCATCACATTGAGGCGTTGGAATCTGGTTGCTTAGAGCACCTGCCAGAGGATGTCTACATTCGGGGTTTTATCCGTCGGATTGCCCATGCCTTAGGTTTAAATGGTATGGCGATGGCTGAGTCCATACCGGAACCTGACCCCGTGAAATCTGTGGTTCCCTCCTGGTATCACTCCGTATCAGTGCCGGGATTGCAACTGAATTCAGTTCATCTGTATCTCGGCTACACAGCCCTGATCGCAGGAGCTGTAGGAGGGCTGAGCTGGATGTCGGACCGCTCGACGCCCGGGGTGTCCGTTGCACCTGAGCCAACTGCTCCCCCCCAAACATCAGTTTCTCCTAAAGCTGATCGTGCAGAACCTACTAGTAAGCCTGGGATAAAAAAATCTAGCAAAACTGGCGTAAAAGCTGGATCAGATATTGCTCCCCCGGAAGCGTTGCCGTTTTAAGGGTTACAGGTTGCAGGGCGAGAACTTTCAACCTTCAACATGCTAACGTTCAACCGTTTTGGCACTAATTACTCAGAACGAGGTTATCGCGATGAACAACCGTTTCAGCACCCGCGTAGCCCAAAACGGCAGGAATTTCCTCAGATTTACGCCCCCGAATCTGCTGTAGTTCTGTACTACTGTAGTTTACCAGCCCTCTGGCAATTTCTGAGCCGTTGCTGTCACATAGCTGTACGGCATCTGATGAGCGAAAATCACCCTCGATGCTGGTAATTCCAGCAGCTAACAGGGACTTACCTGCTTGGACTATTGCCGCTACAGCTCCACTATCGAGATAGAGCTTCCCTGCTGGCACTAAACTGTGAGCAATCCAGCGCTTGCGGGCGTTGTCAGTCCGGGGCTGAGGTTCAAACTGGGTACCGAGGGGTTCTCCCTGTAAGATTTTTTCAATTGTTTCAGGGCGTCGTCCTTCCGTAATCACTGTTCTCACACCGGCACTTGTAGCGATACGGGCAGCCGCAATTTTTGTAACCATGCCGCCTGTACCCCACTGGGAGCCTGATTCACCTGTTTGTACCTGTAGTTCTGCTAACTCCTCAATACGGTTCACCAACGTAATTGGCTGGGCATCAGGCACCGCACGGGGGTCTGCTGAGTAAAGCCTATCCACATCGGTTAATAAAAACAACCAGTCTGCTTCAATTAAACTTGCCACCAAGGCGCTTAATGTATCGTTATCTCCGAACTTTAGTTCCTCTACTGCTACGGTGTCATTTTCATTGACCACCGGGATAACGCCCAGTTGTAACAGTTCCCGAAACGTAGCGTAGGCATTGACGTAGCAGCTACGCTGTATAAAGTCACGACGGCTTAGGAGAACTTGAGCGATCGGTTGTTGCAAGCTGGTGAAAAAATCGTCGTATATCCGCATCAGGCGTCCCTGACCTACAGCTGCCACGGCTTGTTTTAGTGCCATTGTTTGAGGTCGTGACTTTAGCCCCAACCGCGCACAACCAATTCCCACAGCACCAGAAGTGACCAGCACGACGCGATGACCTGAGGAGCGTAACTCGGTGAGAGTTTCAACTAGCTTGGCAATTGTCGAGAGTGCTAGCTGACCTGTTGCTGGTTGGCTCAGGCTGGACGTGCCGACTTTGACAACAATCGTTTGGGGCATGAGGCGATGTTGAAGGTTGAAGGTTAACAGTGAGCAGTTATCAGTTACCAGTGACCAAGGTTTCTTTCTGGGGATTTAAGCCCCCAAAAGAAACCTACCACCTTTAGATCTAGGGGCTTGCGAGCGATTGATGTGTGCTACTTCATCCTTCATCCTTCACACTTCATCCTTCACTAACGTCCTTGTAAAGAGTACTTAAAGTTGCGAGGACCTTTATAGCCAGTTGCATCAGCGAGTTCCTCCAGGGTTTGGACGCCAGCGGTTAATTTCCCATTAATTTTCCAAGTGGGGAAACCTTGAACTCCAGCCTCTTGACAAACTTGTGGCTGAGCGTTTTTACCATCAGGGGCACACTCAACGGCATTAAGTTCACGGTATGCCTCTTTACCAAACAGTTGCTTTTGCTGGTAACAGTAATGGCACGAGTAGGCAACGTATTCTATAGCACCGACTTGTTTAAGGTGACGTGCTAGAGCAATTTCAGCTTCACCAGATGTGGTGGTAATCTCCCAACCAATGCCCGGTTTTGCTGGTGTCGTGGGACTGGATACTACAGTACTATCTTGCTGTGCCAGCTCTGGTCCAGACTTTTGGTCAGTTGAGGCATAGACGCCCAGAGTGCCAATGAGCGATACCATCCCAACCAGAATGCCAGTGAACAAGAGTTGCCCAGCATCCTCCCAGGCACGACCGATTAGTGTCAGCACGAACAAGGCGGTGGAGAATATGGCTGACGCCAAACAGTATATACAAAATGCCTTGATTTTAAAGGACATCAGATACACCAGGTAGCCGCTGAAAATAACCATAGCGGTTGAACCGGCAAATATCAGTAGCCAAGTCCAGTCCTCCACCTTGGAACGGACTTCTTTATTATTTTGTGATTTCAGCAGTTGGGGAGCAAAAGCAAACACGGCAATAGCAACATAGGCCAAAAAGCCAAACAAGCTCAAAGGCACACCAAACACCTTGGCATAGGCGCTAGAAATGACAGCTTGGCAGTTGATAACGCCACCAGTCGGGCAAACAGCTTCTTTAAAAAACCCAATCTCGACTAATGTGAGATAGGCAGTGTCAAGGGCACCGAGAAGAGCGATCGCGCCTATCAGCTGACGAGACCAGCGATGAATCCAGGGAGCAGAACGTCGGCGACTCATAATTAGGGACTA
>CBDTXL010000162.1:0-9788 GCA_965364435.1 uncultured bacterium | reverse complement strand
ATTACAGAAACTTCATCCTACCTTCTCACTTTCTTTACTAACCATCACCCTACTAACTCCTACTATGGAGCAAGGTTTAGGCGTGACACAACAGGGGAATGTGATGGCTCAATCCTGGTATGTGCAACGATCTAGAACCTGTCTGCTTGCTTTACGCGGCACGCTTTCGGGGTAGCAAGGCTAAACCTCGCCAAGCTCTTTTCAGGGTGTTGTTCCGTTCACACAGCGACAAGCATGCAGCAGAACCAAACCGTTTGCTCCACACACACTAAAAGCCCCAGTTATCGGGCGCATGTGAGTGTCAACCGCAAACTTGTCCGGATGACCCGCAGGAAGCTCTGTATAAATCAATAATCGCGTCCTCTAGTAGGATTCGCTGACCTCTGTGAAAAACATTAACACCTCTCCCTCAGCACCAATTAAGGATTTCTTGGAATACATGCAGTATCTGGAGGTTTGGCAGGACGGGAAGGCAATGCAGCCATTACCGTCCCAAGCCACTAGCAGGCGCTCACCACGGGAAATCCAGTATTACGCCAAGCATCATGAACTCTTGGCTCACCCTTTGCTGAATCAGTTTCGGCAGGCTCAGCTGAGTCCCAGCACATTGCAGACTTGGCTCAAGCAGAGGTATTTAATCAGCTGGTGCTTTCCCAATTGGTTGCTCAGTATCGTGGCTAAGCTACCCACCCCCGAAGCCCGTATTCCTCTGCTGATGAATTTGCATGAAGAACATGGTCTAAGCTCTGGACATGGGAAGCCTCATCCTCAGATGTGGCAGCAATTATTTGAAGAACTAGAAGTCGTGGCACCAGGAGAACCCCTGCCGCTACCCAGCTCTCCTGCTGAGTTGCTACCGGGAACCTTGCGTTACCTCCAACTCTACACAGACGCTTGCTTCAAATTTCCTGCTCTGGTTGGCTTAGGGGCAATCAGCTTTACAGAAGCCATCCTGCCCTATGAAAACAAGCTGATTTTAGAGGGTTTGAATCAGCTGGGTGTATCCGACAGTGGTCAGGAATTTTTTGCAGTCCACTGTGAGTGTGATGAGGCTCATGCTGATGAAATTATTAGCGTGATTGAACAGCTAGCGGATGACCCTGAAACCATCCAGCAAGTTTGGCAGGGTGTCGAAATGGCAGTAACGGCCCGTCAAGCCTTCTACAGCTCTCTATTTGACTTTCAAAACCAACAGAGATCTGATCGTCAAACCTTCTACAGCTCTCTATTTGAGCTTCAAAAGCAGCAGAACTCTGAGAGGAGGTGGGTTGCTTAAGTCGAAATGGAATTGGCTCACATCCCACTCCTGAGCTAGTCATCTGGGGTCTGGGATGCTTCACTCATCAATTAAACCCTAGGAAATGCTGGGAATGAATTTGGGTTTGCAAAAAGTAATTCCCCTGTTGTTGTTGATTGTAGTTGGCTATTTGCTGAGAGGCAAATTTCAACAACCAGCAGCAGGAGGTGCCATTAAGAATCTTATTATCAATGCGGCACTCCCAGCAACGATTTTCCTGTCTGTTATCAATATTGATACAAAACTCGGTTTATTTGCTTTACCTGCCTTAGCACTCGTTCTTAATTTCTACCTGCTATTCATAGGTTTATTGGTGGCTCCATTCGTAATTAAGCCAGAGGAAAAAGCTCGGTTTTTTTCATTTATTTTGATGTTCCCTGCTTTGGCTCCTGGTTTAACCGCTTATCCCTTTATCGAAGAATTTTTGGGAAGTAAGAGTCTAGCTTGGGCGGCTTTGGCAGACGTAGGCAACAAACTATTTATCCTAGTTGGTCTGTATGCCCTAGCCTTGTATTGGTATCAGAAAGTGTCTTCTGCTTCTCCCAATTACTCCGAGCAATTGAAGATGCTCGGTTTAGTTTTCTTTGGCGAACCCGCTAATGCTGCTATTATCTTAGCTTTTTTCCTGATGGCTTTCAATTTAACTGTAGATGATTTACCTAAACCTCTATTTGATATTATCCCAAAACTGGCAGCTTGCACAACTCCTTTAATTTTATTTTTTGTCGGAATTTCTTTCAATCCAAAAACGTTTAACCTAAAAACTGTTTTAAGTGTTCTGTTCGTTAGAGCCGGTGCAGGATTCTGGTTTAGTGCCGGGGCGATCGCCTTCCTGAAGCCTGACCCAACTACAACAGCTTTGGCTGTTATTTTGCCCCAATCTGGATGTAGTATGTGGCCTTTTTTACATGCTACGCAAATGAATGCACGAGGGCAGCCTTCCTCAGAAAAGGATAAACCTCCTACGCCACGAATTTTTGACACAGAATTTGCCTTGGGTCTATTGACAATCTCCCTGCCGTTTTCAATTTTCGTAAATTTAATTGTTTGCTCTAACCGCTTTTTTTTTAGCTTTCCTCTACACCTGGGACTAGTAGGAACTGCATTTTGGTTTGCATTTGGTATACTGACATTGGGTTCAGATATTGCTCGTCGCTCTTCCGGGAATCTTGAAATTGAATTTTCTTTTAAATTAGGAAAAAAAAAGCAGCTTAATGGTTTGGATTCCTTCAATACGACCCCCCAGTTTAGGTCAGCAACTAGAATGTTGGATGCTCCTCGGCTGCCGAACATAGACGAACAATATAGCTCTATAGAACCCGCATTAAATCAGGTTAACTTACAAGTTCTGGGTCTACTTTTAGAATATCGCTTACAGTCAGAAGGGTTGCAGGATATTAACCTTATTATCAATTTTTCTCTACTTCGGAAGAAATTAACAATTATTGCTCAACATCCCGCCGATAAATTTCCTGACGAGAACAAAACTTTTAGAAGTTTAAAGGAGGAGGTTATACTATTCCTCCAGCTAGAATTTCCTGTACAGGTAAACCTTTACCTGCATGTAAAAGGAAAAAAGCGACCCTATGCGTCAGTTTTTTTTGTAATGAAGCCCTCTTAATCAATCAAACCATTCAAAGAAGAAACAGTGTATAGAAAAATCTAGAACTAGTAGGAAGAATCATGTTTCGCGAAAACCAGCCAATACGAATAGTTCGATCAAGTAGAATTGAACATCAGAAAGGATGGGATTTTCAAAAAAAATCTCTTTCTTTGATGCTGGTAGGAAGTATGATTCTGGCTGTAGGTGCTACCGCAATAGTTAGCTATTGGGTCGTTCGGAGTTTGATCCTCGACAACTTGAAGGAAAACTCTCTATTGCAAGTTCAGAAGGCAGGAAATCAAATTGATCAATGGTTAGCAACCCTGGTTTCTCAGGTGGAGGCTTTGGCCAATAGCAATGAGGTCCGCACCCTGGATTGGTCAGTTGCTGAACCCTATTTGCAGCTAGAGCTGGATCGGCTGCCAGATTTTCATATGTTTGTCATGGCAAAAGCTGATGGCTCCTACTACACAACGAAGGTTGGATTAGCAAAAGCCACTCTGAGCGATCGCAACCACTTTAAGCAAGCCTTGGCAGGAAAAACCTTGGTCGATGATCCAGTGGTTTCCCGCACCACTGGAGTCCGGCAAGTTAATATCGCAGCCCCCATTTGGTCTATCCCCCCCCTGAATCGCCCTCAACTCTCTCCTGAGAGTATCTCCAAACGTACTGACAGCCTCACTTTTTACAAGCTGCCTTCTGAACAAGACCAAAAGGGTCAACCGATTGGAGAATTTGCTGCTCCCATTTCACTGGGGCACCTATCCAATGTTGTGACTCAAACACGGCTGGGAAAGGGTAGTTATGCGTTTGCCATCGATTCTAAAGGAGTTCCCCTTGCCCATCCTGATAATCGTCTGATTGAACAGGGCAAAAGTTTTTTAGACGCTAAAGACCCAGCTTTGGTGACAATTACTCAAGCAATGGTGAACCGTCACTATGGGGTTAAGGAGGTGCAAATAGGAGGAAAGTGGGTATATGTTGCCTACTCACCGCTGAATCAGGCTAATTGGTCTCTAGCCTTGGTTATTCCCTCTGAAAATTTAGAAAAACAGCTAAGGGGACTCAATCTGCTGGCGTCGGTTCTAGGGTTGATCCTGGTTGTGGCAGTGATCATCGCCCTGCGACAAATGCAATCATTCGATCAGATCCGCGCCCGCGCAGCGCAAGAGGCGCTGCTTAACCGCCTGACCTCTCAGATTCGGGAGGCTATCGATCTCGAAGCGATCTGGCAAACTACTGTTGATGAAGTGGCGGTGCTGTTGAATCTTGACCGGGTGAGCTTCGGTTGGTATCACAGTGACCGGCAGGTGGTGGATGTGGTCTGCGAATACCGACAGAAAAACCTGCCGACGCAGCTGGGGGATTTTTCAATCGAACCTTTTGGGGATTTGGGCGATCGCTTCAGCCGGTGTGAATCGCTGTGCCTGAACAATATTGCCAAAAACCGCAACTTGCCCCCTGCTGTCAAAGCGGCGTACAAGCAGCTGAAAATATCCAGCTATCTGGCGATGCCAGTGTTAGTTCAAGGCAATACCCCTGGATATCTTGTCTGCACCCATAGTAAGCCCCGACGCTGGACCCCTCGTGAAATTGAACTGCTCGATTCCGTTGCTGACCAGTTGGCGATCGCTATTCGTCAGACCCGCCTACATGCCCAGACCCAGGAACAGTTCCAGACTGTCAGTGAACAAGCCAGACGCCTTGCACAAGCCACTGTCCAACAGCAGGAGACTCTTGCTTATCTGAGTGCGATCATCAACAACCTAGCAGATGGCCTGCTTGTGACCGACACCAGGGGGAAGATCAGTCGCTGGAATCCCGCCCTGTTAACTATGTTTAATCTGGAAGAAATCAACCTGATTAATCAAGATTGCCAGGATATTTTTAGCCGTGAACTGGTAGAACTGGTGGCAATGACGGAGGAACGACCCACAGAAATCTTCACGGCAGAAGTAGAGCTTTTTGGTGACCGCTTTGGTAAAGCAGTGGCAACGGCAATTCTTAAAGACTCTAAATCAGAGCGTGTGGGCGATATATCGATCGGTTCGGTCGTCTTAATCCGGGATATCACCGCAGAAAAAGAAGTTGACCAGGTGAAGACCGATTTCATCTCCACTGTCTCCCATGAGCTGAGAACACCCCTGACATCAATTCTTGGGTTTGCCAAAATTGTCAATAAAAAACTTCAAGAGCGAATATTCCCTAGGGTTCAGGTTGAGGACGAGAAAACTCGGCGAGCGATTCTACAGGTATCAGAAAACATTAACATCATGGTCTCGGAGGGTGAGCGGCTGACAAACCTGATTAACGATGTCCTGGATATCGCAAAAATGGAAGCCGGAAAAATAGATTGGAAGATGCAGTATTTTTCAGTTTATGAACTGATAGAACAGGCAACATCTGCCACACGCTCCCTATTTGAACAAAAGAATATAAAACGAATCCTCGACGTGGAGGAGGAGCTGCCAAAGATTGTAGGCGATCGTGATCGACTGATACAGGTAGTGATTAATCTGATTTCTAATGCTATCAAATTCACTTCAAAAGGCTCTGTCACCTGTAAGGCTAGGAAGACGGATGATTATATTATTACTATCAGTGTGATCGATACGGGTACTGGCATCGCTGAAGCTGACCAAGAGAAGGTTTTTGATAAATTTAAGCAGGTAGGAGATACTCTGACCGATAAACCCAAAGGCACTGGTCTAGGGTTGCCGATATGTAAACAAATTGTGAAGCATCATGGTGGCAGAATTTGGGTAGAAAGTGAGTTGGGTAAGGGGAGCACTTTCTCATTCACCCTCCCTATTGATGTATCAGAAGTAGAGGGAATTAAAACTATTGATGTGGATACTCTTGTCAGGCAATTGCAAGAGCAGGTAGCCCATACAAAATCCTCTCCTGCTGACCGTAATAAAACTATCCTCATAGTGGATGATGAAGCTCCTATTCGTGAACTTCTTAAACAGCAACTTCAGGCAGAGGGGTATAACGTCAGGGAAGCTAAAGACGGAAGAGAAGCCATTTCCGAGGTGAAAAAACAAACCCCTGACCTAGTCATCCTTGACGTAAGGATGCCAGAAATGAGTGGTTTTGATGTAGCAGCTGTGCTAAAAAATGACCCTCAAACTATGGATGTACCCATGATTATTCTGTCAGTAGAAGAGGAACAAGAAAGGGGTTATCGTCTTGGGGTTGACCGATATTTGACAAAGCCGATTAACGCAGAACAGCTGATTAATGAGGTCAAATCTCTCATCTCCCAAGGAACTTCCAATAAAAAAGTTATAGTAGTCGATCAAAAAGTGTCAACTTTGAAGACACTAGCCGATGTTCTACAGGCAAAAGGGTACAGTGTTTTTGAAGCATCCAATGATCAAGAGCTTTTGGAAAAGATAAAATCAGTACACCCTGATATGATCATTGTCAATGCTATCGTTTCAAAGCAACACGATATTGTCAAGGCCGTGCGATTTGAAAATGGCTTGGCAAATGTATTCTTCCTTTTCTTATCAGAAGGAAAAGAAGATGGCTAAAATCAGTCTTAAAAGGCTTCTGGATAAAAAAGAAGTTTTATCTATTTTGAAGGAAATCCTCCAAGCGATCGATACTCCTATAAGTATTCAGGATGCCGAAGGAAAGGTACTCATAGATAAGGACAAGACTCAAGCCTTAGGAAAATATCCAGTCGAGCTTGCTGGTGAGGTAATTGGATGGGTAATCGGAGGTGAAAAAGCATCTTCTGTAGCTTCTCTCCTCTCCCATTTAGCAAAGAATGAGCTTGAAAAAAAGACCCTTGCGAGTGAAACTCTGAATAAATATAAGGAAGTCAACCTCATATACAACATTGCTGGCAAGATAACTGCTTGTTTGGATCTCAAAGAAGTGGCAAAATTAGTCATTGATGAAGCTAGAAGGCTGATAGCAGCAAATAGTGGCTCAGTTATGTTACTGAATAAAGATACAGGTAAATTTGAGGTTATATCAGCCTTTGGTCAAAAATATGAACCCAAAGCCCCTATAGAGATGGGTCAAGGTATCGCAGGCAATGTGGTACTTACAGGCAAGGGAGAAATAATCAATGAAGTAGGCTCTGATCCTAGGTTTGTTAAAGGTAACAACAGAGTTAATTCTTTGATTTGTGCCCCCCTACAGATCCATGAGCAGGCTATTGGTGTTATTAATATCAGCAGTGAGGAACCCTTCAACTATACAGCAGCCGATCTTAAACTGTTCATGACTTTAGCAGCTCAAGCAGCCTCCGCCATTGAAAATGCTATTCTCCATGAAAATAAACTTAAGCAAGAACGGATTAAGAGTCATCTAGAACGATATGTCAATTCACAATTGGTTGAAGCTATTTTAAATGAGGAAAGTGACATTTCATTGGCTCCTGCCAAAATGGATATCACTATCCTTTTCTCTGATATCAGAAACTTTACAACTAAATGTGAGGAACTAGAGCCAGAAAAAATCGTCGAATACTTGAATGTGTATTTTACTCACATGGTAGAGGTAATTTTTAGTCATGGAGGAACGGTAAACAAGTTTGTTGGAGATATGATTGTTGCTATGTTTGGTGCACCTTCACGGCTTGTTGATAGTGAACGACGGGCTATCGAAACAGCTATTGAAATGCAAAAGCGGATCAAGCAAATTCCAGTCCCGTGGATTAGGGATAACTTTATGACAGGAATTGGAATAAGTTCCGGAGAGGTGGTTGTTGGTAATGTTGGCTCTCCACAGCACATGGACTATACGGCAATAGGAGATCAAGTCAATATAGCGTCTAGACTGCAATCTATGGCGAAGGGTGAACAGATACTTGTTAGCCGTAGGATATACGATATCACCAAAGACCTATTTGAATTTAAGGAAGTTGGTTGGGTAAAAGTTAAAGGCAAAAAAGAAGCTATAGAAATTTTTGAAGTAGTTTATTAAGAATAAAGAGGATTGATGAATAAAAAGATCTTGATCGTGGATGATGAGCCTCATATAAGAATTCTCCTAGAGCAAACCCTTGAAGATCTTGAAGATGAGGCAGTGGAGTTACTGACGGCTGACAATGGGCAAGAGGCTCTTGATACTATCAAAGCAGAAAGACCAGACCTCGTATTTCTTGACGTTATGATGCCGAAAATGAACGGATTTGATGTATGCAACGCTGTCAAAAATGAACTCGGCATTAAAGATATTTACATTGTCATGCTGACGGCTAAGGGTCAGGAGTTTGATAAACTCAAAGGTAAGGAAGTTGGGGCTGATCTGTATATGACAAAGCCTTTTGACCCAGATGAAGTGGTTAAAAAATCAATGCAGGTTCTTGGTCTTTGAGTCTCCTAATTTTCTTTGAGGAGAGACGTGGAGGAATTTGAGATAAATGCGATCGCGTTGCGCTGCTGCGTCCCATCACTTAACCTGTGCGTTACTCATCGACGACGGGATTGAACAACAGACGACACCGTCGAACTGACTTGAGCTAAACTCCAATCGGGTCTTAAATTTTTAGCTTGACGCAGATAGGGGTGGTGAATCTTGACCTGGGAGGCTGGAGTGTTGACGTGGATTAAAAACCGGATACAGCGTTCCAGACTACCCTCCACATGCATCTGCTGCACATCAAGTAAGGCGACATTGTCCCAGTGGGGACGCTCTCGTGCGATCGCGGCGGGGAAAATCGCATCCAAATCTCGTGTGGCTGTGAAGATCGCACTGATAATTTCATCAGGGTCGAGCTGATTGTGTGCTTCCAGCTCATCTAGCAGTTCTGTCACGGCTTCTCGGATTGCCCCAACCGTATTTTCCGAGGCAGTCGTTGCCCCACGAATCGCACGAACTCGCCACTCCACTGCTTGCATCCTCCACTTCTAGGGACTAGGGACTAGGGACTAGGGACTAGGGCGTCGGGAAGAGGTTTGACCAGCATACGCTTTCTTCCCCCGACGCCCGACACTCTAATCCCTTCAATCAGGGTCGATATAGCCACAGAGGCTGACCACTGGTAGACAGTTCAAATTCTACCCAATCTAACCCAGCCGATAGCCCTGATACCGCCCGACTACGGCTGCCTGGTACCAGACGGTTCCAGAACGGTTTGGGTTCCTCGATGGTGTAGCACTTGGTTTTATCTGGATCAAGACCCACCAGTTCTGCCGCCCAGCGACGGGCATCTTCCTCCGTTCCCAGCCGATCAACGACACCCAGTTCTAGAGCTTGCTGTCCGGTAAAAATGCGACCATCCGCAAAGCTTCTCACCGTTTCTACTGCCAGTTTGCGTCCCTCGGCAACGGTTTGGACGAACTGCTGATAACTCGTATCAATCATTTCCTGAAGAATGTTTTTTTCTGGATCTGTCAGTTCGCGATCAAAAGCCAGAATGTCTTTGTAGGGACCAGACTTAATGACTTTAAAGGAAACGCCAATTTTCTCTAACAACCGCTCCAGGTTATTCCCTCGCAGAATCACACCAATGCTGCCAGTAATCGTACCGGGGTTCGCCACGATATGTTCGGCTCCCACGCCAATGTAAACCCCCCCAGACGCCGAGATATTACCAAAGCTGGCAACAATTTTCACCTTTTCTCGCAGGCGCTTGAGTGCATAGTAGATTTCCTGGGAATCGCCAACGGTACCGCCAGGACTGTCAATCCGCAACAGTAAGGCAGGAAACTTCTTCTCTTCAACCGTTTTAAGGGCGTCAAGAACCTGTTTGCGAGTGCCAGCCGCGATCGCACCAGTAATTTCAATTCGAGCAATTTGTTTACGAGACTTGGGCTTAAAAGGCCAGGGCATGAGCTGTTGAGTTGTTTTAAGTTATCTGAGTAAGCCTAACAATCCGCAGGCTGCATCTTAATCTAGTTTGCACGATCCGCGTATATTTAGCGG
>CBDTXL010000161.1:0-9885 GCA_965364435.1 uncultured bacterium | reverse complement strand
TCCGGGGTTAAAAATTGCGGTGACGGTTGCTGTGATTCGACCATGAATATTTATAGCTAGGGGCTAGGGTAAGAAGGTCTAGAATCAAGGGTTTCAGGACTTAATACTGAGTTGCAGTCTAACGTAGAATTTAACGAACCACTCCAGACACAGAGGACGCTGAGGCAAGAGAAAGAGAGAGTGATACGTTTGAATGCAACTTGGTATAAGAACGTCCTAACTGCCGAGGCTGTTGCTATATATTGAGTATTTCTATTTTTTAGGGTAACAAGCGCTGCACTACCCCAAGCCGTCAGGCTTATCGCTCGTAGATATATCACAAACAACACTCTACCCAGCTTGTCGCCCAGCTTTAATCAAATAGCCACACTGGTGTTCTCCATTATTAATCCAGTGGGTGCGTTCTACTGTACAATCCGGTAGTACCGCTGCAAACATTTCCAATTCATGCCCGCACACACTGGGGAATGATTCCGCAACGTTGGAAATGGCGCAGTTGTGTTCTCTCAACATGAACTGATGACTTAGGCTATGGTTTAAATGGTTGGGTTCTAGAGCATACCACTCTGCCATGTACCCTTCTGTTTGGCGGAGTTCTACCAACTTGGCAACACGCTCTTGCACAGAACCACTGCCGACCTTATCGCGGTATTCTTTTGCCTTACGCTCCCACTGTTTACGCAGAATTGAGCTAACCTGGTCATGACCTACTGTTTCTGTCAGGGTATCCAGCAGAGACACAGCAAATTCGTCATAGCGATTTGGGAAGCGATCGCGCCCCTTGCGACTAAGCTTATAGACGTGCTGAGGACGCCCCATCCCGACTTGCACCGCTTGATGCTCAATCAGCCCTTCCGCCTCCAAATCCTTTAGGTGACGCCGAATTGCTTGCGGACTAATCTCTAGGGCTTCGGCTAACTCGTGCGCCGTCTTTTGATCCTGTTTCAGTAAATGTTGCAAGATGTCTTGCTTGGTAGAAGGTTGTTGAGTGGTTGTCATCGGCTTTCGGAGAAATCTGTGTTGAAAGGCGAGCGGAAAAATTCAACTTGACTTTGACAACATCTTAGTTGTTAATATATCTTACAATAGAGTTAAACAACAAGCGTGTTGTTTTAGTGTCTAAAGACATTCACTGGTGGTAGCCGCAGCATGACGCCGGTCTTCACCCACCTGCCATCCTTAAGATTCGTTTAGAACACGAGAGAACATTGAATCAATGACTGCCAACGTCAAGACATTAGTCAATCAGCCCTATAAGTACGGCTTTATCACCGATATTGAGGCCGACACAATTCCTCGTGGTCTCAATGAGGACGTTATCCGCCTGATCTCTGCCAAGAAGAATGAACCAGAGTTCATGCTGGAGTTTCGTCTCAAAGCCTACCGGCAATGGCAGAAGATGACAGAACCAACCTGGCCTCATGTCAGCTATCCGCAGATTGACTACCAGAACATCATCTACTACTCAGCACCCAAAAAGAAAAAGGAAACGCTCAATAGTCTCGACGAAGTTGACCCCGCACTACTGGAAACCTTCGAGAAGCTAGGTATTCCCCTATCCGAGCAAAAGCGACTATCTAACGTCGCGGTGGATGCCATTTTTGACAGTGTTTCCGTAGCCACCACCTTTAAAGAAAAGCTAGCGAAAGACGGCGTCATCTTCTGCTCAATCTCCGAAGCACTGCAAGAGCATCCAGAATTAGTCCGCAAGTACCTTGGCAGCGTTGTACCCGTTGCAGATAACTACTTCGCCGCCCTCAACTCAGCCGTATTTACTGATGGTTCTTTCGTATTCATTCCTAAAGGCGTCAAATGCCCGATGGAACTGTCTACCTACTTCCGCATTAATAATGGTGACACTGGACAGTTCGAGCGTACCCTGATTGTCGCCGAAGAAGGCAGCTCCGTCAGCTATCTGGAAGGTTGCACCGCACCCATGTACGATACCAACCAGTTACACGCCGCTGTCGTGGAACTTGTTGCCCTTGATAACGCCGAAATTAAGTATTCCACCGTGCAAAACTGGTACGCCGGAGACGCCAACGGCAAAGGTGGCATCTACAACTTTGTCACCAAGCGGGGGTTGTGCCAGGGCGTCAATTCCAAGATTTCCTGGACACAGGTAGAAACGGGTTCGGCAATTACCTGGAAGTACCCCAGCTGCGTGCTGGTAGGCGATAATTCTGTAGGTGAGTTCTACTCTGTAGCGCTAACTAATAATAAACAACAAGCAGATACTGGCACCAAAATGGTGCATATCGGCAAGAATACCCGCAGCACGATTATTTCTAAAGGAATTTCCGCTGGTGGTTCTCAAAATAGCTATCGTGGCTTGGTGAAAATCGGGCCTAAAGCAGAAGGTGCGAGAAACTACTCTCAGTGTGATTCAATGCTGATTGGCAATACCGCTCAAGCCAACACCTTCCCATACATCCAGGTGCAGAACAATACTGCAAAAGTAGAACACGAAGCCTCTACCTCCAAAATTGGAGAAGACCAATTGTTCTACTTCTCCCAACGAGGTATCTCACAAGAAGATGCTATATCCATGATGGTCAGCGGCTTCTGTAAAGATGTCTTCAATGAGCTGCCGATGGAATTTGCGGCGGAAGCCGACAAGTTGTTGAGTCTCAAACTAGAAGGAACAGTTGGATAAAGAACCGCAGATGAACGCAGATAAACGCAGATTCATCAGCGTCCATCAGCGTCCATCTGTGGTTAAAAATTTGATAGAAGTTGGTGCGAAGTTACAGTCAGTCGAAATGATTATTCAAAACAGCGAAGTGATACTATCTGTCCGCGATTTAACGGCAGATGTCGATGGTAACCAGATTCTCAAAAAATTGAATCTAGAAGTCAAGGCGGGAGAAATTCACGCCATCATGGGGCCAAATGGCTCTGGCAAAAGTACCTTTTCCAAGGTTTTAGCCGGTCATCCCGCCTACGAAGTCACAGGAGGCGAGGTGATTTTTATGGGGGAAAACCTGCTGGAAATGGAACCAGAAGAAAGAGCGATCGCAGGAATTTTTCTGGCGTTCCAATACCCAATAGAAATTCCCGGCGTCAGTAATTTAGATTTCTTGCGTGTCGCTTACAACTCCCGCCGCAAGAGCCAGGGATTAGAAGAAATTGATACCTTTGATTTTGAAGATTTAATACAGGAAAAACTGGAAATTGTCAAGATGAACCCCAGTTTCCTGGAGCGTAGTCTAAATGAAGGCTTCTCTGGGGGTGAGAAGAAGCGGAATGAGATTCTCCAGATGGCTTTATTAGAGCCAAAGCTAGGCATCTTAGATGAAACGGATTCGGGTTTGGATATCGACGCATTGAAGATTGTTGCCGATGGTGTTAACCAGCTAACCAGTCCAGAGAATGCAACGATTTTGATTACTCACTACCAGCGTCTACTCAATTATATTGAGCCGGATTTTGTCCATGTCATGGCAGAGGGTCGTATCCTTACAAGTGGTAGTAAAGAACTAGCTTTGGAACTCGAAGAGCGCGGTTATGACTGGGTGCTGGAACAAGAAGCAACTGAGGTGGCAGCAAGATGACGATTCAAGTTTCTGCCAGCACGATTCCTAACCCAGAAGAGTTGGGATTAACAGCTGTACCCGATCGCCAAGATGCCTATCTCACGGGGTTATTAAATCAGTGTCAATCGCTAGATTTACAAGTCATTGACCCGGAAATAGCTGCATTATTGCAAGAACTGCGCGATAGCGCTTGCGCGCTGCTGCAAGCAGATCGCGCTTCTGGGTGGGTTAATAAACTCACCATCCCCACGAAGCGGGATGAGGAATGGCGCTTTACTGACCTATCGCCTCTATTAAAGGTCAATTTTCAGACGCCTGACAAGGTCGATTTGCCCCAGTCAGCGGTGGCTGCGTTTATTCTGCCAGAAGCCCCGATTCGATTGGTATTTGTCAATGGTGTTTATACACCCCAACTGTCTGCTGTTGCTGACTTGCCAGAGGGGTTAGTTGTCAGTAACTTGGCGGGATTGCCTGTAACTCATCGCTCGAAAGTTGGGAAATATCTCGCCCAGCAACAAGGAGCAACAGAAGTCTTCACTGCTCTCAATACCGCTGGTTTAACGGATGCAGCGGTGGTATGGGTGTCGAAGAACACAGTCGTAGAGACGCCTATCCATCTGCTGTTTATCTCTACCACTGGCGAGGTGCCGATTATTTCCCAGCCTCGTTCTCTGGTAGTGGCTGAAGCAGGCTCTAAACTGAGTCTGATTGAGCATTACGTGGCAAATGTCGAGGGTTGTCCAGATATGCCAGTGAATCACCCCTATTTCACAAACCAGGTAACCCAGATTTGGGTAGAGGAAAATGCCCAAGTTAACCACACCCGGAATCAACGGGAAGCTGGTGAGGCGTTTCACATTGGCAAGAGTGCGATCGCGCAAGCCCGTAATAGCCGCTATACCTGCAATGCGATTAGCTTGGGTGCTAAACTGTCTCGGCATAATTTAGAGGTCTTCCAGACTGGTGAGGGGACGGAAACTACCCTCAACGGACTGACGATCATTGGCGGTGAACAGCTGGCGGATACTCATAGTGCGATCGCACTAAATCATCCCAATGGCATAACCAATCAGTTGCATAAATGTATTGTGGATGACCGCGCTCATGCCGTATTCAATGGCAAAGTCTTTGTACCCCAAGCTGCCCAGCTGACAAATGCCGGTCAGTTGAACCGCAACTTACTGCTATCGCCCAAAGCCCGCGTTGATACCAAACCTCAACTAGAAATTACGGCTGACAACGTAAAATGTTCCCACGGTGCAACGGTTAGCCAACTGGATGCCGAGGAAGTCTTCTACCTGCAAAGCCGTGGACTCAACGAAGCCGACGCCCGCAATTTGTTGATTGAAGCGTTTGTGGCTGAGATTGTTAACCGCATTCCTGTTGCTTCGCTGCGCCAAAGGCTTTCTCGGTGTGCTGCGTGTAGAACGTCTTAGTTGTTTGTTGTTTGCCAATAACCAATAATCAATAACCAATGACCAATAACCAATAACTAATAACCAATAACCAATGACCATTGCTCAGGAAAGAACCATTGCTGCCAAGGTGCGCCGCGATTTCCCGATTTTGCATCAGGACGTTAACGGCAAACCCTTAGTGTATCTCGACAATGCCGCCACCTCTCAAAAGCCGGTAGCGGTACTGAATGCCCTGCGCCACTACTATGAGCGAGATAATGCTAACGTCCACCGGGGCGCTCATACTCTTAGCGTAAGATCCACAGAGGCTTATGAGGGAGCTAGGGATAAGGTTGCTGCTTTCGTAAATGCTGCCTCAAGGCAAGAGATTGTTTTCACCCGGAATGCTAGTGAAGCGATTAACTTAGTGGCTTACACTTGGGGGTTGAATACGTTACAGCCAGGAGATGAGATTATCCTCACGGTAATGGAACACCACAGCAATATTGTTCCCTGGCAGTTGATTGCTCAAAAGACTGGCGCGGTGCTGAAGTATGTGAAACTAACCGAAACCGATGAGTTTGATTTAGAGCAGTTCAAGCAGCTCATTTCTGATAAAACCAAACTGGTGAGTGTGGTTCATGTGTCTAATACATTGGGTTGTATTAACCCGGTGGAAGAGATTATTGCGATCGCGCACCGTTACGGAGCAAAAGTATTAATTGACGCCTGCCAGAGTGTACCTCACATGCCGATTGATGTCCAGGCAATGGACTGTGATTGGCTAGTTGCATCTGGTCACAAAATGTGCGCTCCTACTGGGATTGGCTTTTTGTATGGGAAACTTGACCTATTACTAGCAATGCCTCCGTTTATGGGTGGCGGCGAGATGATTGCGGAAGTTTACCTTGATCATTCTACTTATGCCGAGTTGCCCCACAAATTTGAAGCAGGGACACCAGCAATTGGGGAAGCGATCGCGTTAGGTGCTGCGGTAGACTATCTAACACAGATAGGTATGGACAAAATCCACGCCTATGAGGAAGAACTAACCGCCTATCTCTTCAAACAACTGCGCGGCATTCCTGACATTAAAATTCATGGACCGCAACCCACGGCAGATGGTAAAGGTAGGGCAGCACTAGCTTCTTTTACAGTTCCCGGACTCGACTCCAGTGACGTTTCTACCATGCTGGATAACGAAGGTGTTGCCATCCGTTCTGGTCATCACTGCACTCAACCCTTACACCGAATTTTGGGCGTATCGGGTACAGCACGGGCGAGTTTGTACTTTTACAATACCCGTGAAGAAATAGACGCTTTCATTGTTGCCCTCAAGGAAACCATCGACTTTTTCGGCAGCATCTTGGGCTAAAACTGGCATTTTGCCGCATTCTCATTAAAAGGTTTGTAGGGGCGGGTTTTCCGATTAATGTTGCATCCATCAGACAAATTTGGTAAACCCGCCCAAAGCCACGTATTATACCAAATCCGGCTCTATAACCCCTTTTATCTTTAATTTATTCCTCTTGTCTTCTCAGTGTCCTCTGTGCCTCTGTGGTTCGTTCTTAAAAAAGGGGGTAGTCACCCCGGATTTGGTACTAGACATCTGCGGGAAATTAAGAGTCAGCTACCTAGGTTACGAGGATGGACGTTAATTAGGGGAAATGTGTATTGATCGTAAGTAAGTGGGGCGGGTTCACATAAGTTGCTCTTGAGAGTTGATAGGCTGTTGGTGAAACCCGCCCCTACAGCCTTATTGAAAATAGTGCAAGATCTGAGCGAATTCCTTCAGAAGTTGTCTATCTGTGACCCAACGAGCGAGATGATTACTACCTCAACTCTAGCCGAGCAAAGAACCGTACTCCACAACATTAGTTGGCAAACCTTTGAAGCCTTGCTGCAAGAGACAGGTGAAGATAGAGGTTCGAGGTTTGCTTATGACGGCGGCACTTTAGAAATAATGACTCCTCTTTATGAACATGAAAACCCCAAAATTCAGTTTGACCGTTTCATCTTGGTCTTAGCTGAAGAACTAGAAATTGAAATCAAAAGCGCTGGTTCCACAACCCTAAAGCGAAGAATAGCTAACCGAGGAATAGAACCAGATAACTGCTACTACATCCAGAATGAGCCAGCAGTCAGAAGTAGACAAGAACTCGATTTGGAAACCGACCCGCCACCTGACTTAGCGATTGAAATCGACATTACCAGCAGTTCTGTTAACAAATTTAGGATTTACTCAACGTTAGGTGTACCTGAACTTTGGAGATATAACGGGCGAGATTTGAAGTTCTATCAGTTGGTAGAAGGGCAATATGTTGAGTGCGAGTTTAGCATTGCTTTCCCCCTAGTATCGGTAACGGATATGAGCCGATTCATAGAGCAGAGTAAAACTATGGGTGAAATTGCCTTGCTGAAATCCTTTCGAGCTTGGGTGATAGATAAAATAGCATAATCAAGCGACGATTTAAGACAAGGTGAGTATCCTGTTGTTGCTTGGAGACGGTTATCAGGAGACAGTGTATACAGGCAGTCAGCAGATTATTTCTCAATAAGTGTGGTTCTAAACATGAGTATCGAGACTGTTAAACAAGCAATCGGTATCCCCAACTTCAAAAAAACAGAATTACTTGAAATTGCCCTGGCTCATCCTTCGTACATCTATGAGAACAACAACCTCAATCAGTCGGAAAAAGATCAACAGAAGCGTGAGTATAGACGGCTGGCACTCTTGGGGGACTCCATTCTCGGTACTGTTGTTATCGAATACTTGTACGATCGCCTACCTGCTGAAAATCAAGGTACGCTTACTAACTGGAAAAGTGACCTTGTAAGGCGGAACAAGGCGTATGAATTTGCCCGGAAGTTGAATTTGAGGCGACTTTGTATGCTTGGACAAGGCGAGAAATTTAGAGATGAAAGTGGGCAGATTCAACTCTTCGGTGAGATGTTTGAGGCTTTGCTGGGTGCTATATACCTGGAGTTTGAGCGTGATTTCTCTCGTGCCCGTAACTGGCTCGTTGAGCACTTCATCGCAGGCGCTGTTGATGACCTGTTGACAGATACTCCTATTTCAGAGGAGCAATTGTTAGCAGACGATGTGCAGGCAATTAGTCTAATGAATTCTGATGAAGCTGCTGAACAACTGTGGCAGATGAAGCAAAAAGCTGATGCACTGGTAGCTGAGAATGAGGAATTTCAGCAGCTTCTCTCCTGGGTAAATGAGAAAGCTATTTCCGTTGGAGGTTCTTACAAGCCAGCTAAAGTTCGAGCTTTTTACTTTGCCCTCGTCGGTATCCTTGGTCGTGCCTTTTTCCGTAACTTTGACCCTACTCGTACCAAGGCTAAGGATCGTAACCAGGCTCGTCAGTTTGCCCTTAGCTTTAATCGCGCCCATGACCTTGCCCTTGACCTTGCCTTCGAGCTTAACCACAATACTGATCCAGGAAACATTCTTATCCCTATCTTCGCCCTTGACATCGAGCCTAGACTGAAGCAAGTACTGCAAAAACTCCAAGCTGAACTTCCCAATCCTAAAGAAGACAAAGAAAAATTTGAGGATTGGCGACAAGATAAGGGTCAAGATTGGGTTGAGGAGATAAAAGACGCCATCGGTCATGAATTGCAGTTCAGCGAACAGCAAAAAGAATTAATTAAGCAATATTACGATGCCAATAAGTTGCTGATTGACTGCATCAATAAGGCTAAAGTAGCTCCTGAAGTGAGAGAGGAGATTTTGGCAACCTTATTTTTGCACAGTAGCAGGCATAAAGCCATGTCAAAAGTCAGTCAACCACAGGAAGAACAGATAACTCAGCATCCTCTTGAAGCTGTAGCTAAAGAGTTAGAGTCCCTCTTGGAAAAACTACAGATGGAACTTGATGTAGCGCCAACTGACCGAACAGCACACCAAGATTTATTACGTCGTATCATCCAAGCTTCAGAGAAAGGACTTCAGATACCCGCCCAAACGTACCCCACAAGCCCAAGCTTACCTGAAGGGGAGACACAAGAGCTAACTGAGGAGGAGTTAGAATTTCTCAACAGTGTGGAATGGATAAGCGAGGGAAAAATTGGGGAAGACATTGACGTAGATGCGATGAACAAGCGGTTAAAGGAACGTGGCTACCAAATCCAACTATCTTTTCCAGAAACACCCGAAGATTGAAAGCGAAGACTTACCAGCTTTGCCAGCCGAGTTACAAGAGGATTTCAGCGAACTCTACAAACCTATCCTAATGGCTGATCCGTACCGTTGCGGTGGTTTCCCAAACCATGCCTTAACCGGGCGGCTAAAGGACTATCGCACCCTGGAAATAGACTGGGAAGGGATTTCCTATCGGCTAGTGTACCGGATCTATGAATCCCCAGCTCCTAAACGTGTGTTTGTCGTTAGCTTTGATGAACATGACCCAGCCTATGAAAAGGCTAAACAGCGAACTGGTAGAACTAAGTAGACTGGTAGCTGTGTTAGCGAAACTCAGCGCAAGCGATGCACTGCGGTGAGTTTCGCTAACGCATCCTCAACCAACCCGAACAGAGAGTGAAATGCGATCGCTCCTAAAGCAGATTGACGCAGATGCCAGGTGGGGGATGAAGTTGCGCCAGTGCTTTTCTCCTCTGAGCGTACCAGGGTCAAGATAAAAGAGGGAACGCATCAAAATAAAGGCAAATCAGGGCAAAACCCCAAAGGTAAGGATAAAACTGACATCTTGCACCAGTTGCAACAACCGCCAGGGGTTTAAACCCCTGGCTAATAGCTCAAGTCCTCTTAAGAGGACTAAAAGCTTACGGAACAAGGATTTCAGTCCATTAAAATGGACTTGAGCTATTAGCCAAGAACTTAAGTTCTTGGCGGGTTTTGTCACTTACTGAGAATGGTGCAAGATCTGAGTAAAACGCCAAATCTTTTTGATGAACTAGCAGAATATAGACAGCGCCTCGGTTTA
>CBDTXL010000160.1:0-9962 GCA_965364435.1 uncultured bacterium | reverse complement strand
CCCTACTCCAAGACCTATGTCCAAGTACATAGCTTCGCCAAATCTTACTGATCACAAATGAGAGAGTTAGTGCGGGAAATTTCAAGCCAGAGAGTCTGGATCTACCCCAAGCGATCGCAGTTGTTCGGCTAGCCTTTCAACCCGTTTTTCAGCTTCCCGACGGCGTTGTTCAGATTCCTGGATACGTTCTTCTGGAGTGAGCAACCGTTGTCCTTGCTCGTCATACCAGTACAACCATTCCCGCGTTATTCCCTGATAAGTTCCCCGTTCTCTACCAATCCCCAAACCAATTTCTGTTAGCCAAACTACATTTCCTGAGTGCAACACATATTCGTTATTAACTAACCGATACACTTCTAAGGGGGGTTTTTTTCGGCGACGGGGATTGTAAACCACGTAGTAGAGTACACCCAAATCCGCATACATTTGTTTCTTTTTGCTGTATTCTCCTCTATACGTTTGGGAAACAACCTCTAATACCAAAATTGGGACACGATTTTCCTCCCAAAGCACATAACTTAAGCGCAAGTCTTCATCAATAAACCGCTCTACCCCCAAACTCAAAAATCCATCTGGCACAATGGCGGGTTCATCAGGGTCATAGTAAATCCCCATGTCAACGCCAAAATACCAATCCATCCGCTCTGACCAGACAAGAGCTAGTATCGCTTCTAAGAGTCCAGGAATTAGATGTTGTAGTTGATTATCCACGGGGGAATCGTCGGAGTCGGGTAGCTCTTCTGAAGAAGGTAAGCAGTGTAGCGGGTTGTACTGTAACATGATCGGCTTCACTAGGACTGGTGATCCCATCGTAATGAACTAGCCAACTCTAATACTGCTCGGATTATGGAAGGTTATCCGTTGAGGCAAGCAGGGGAAGAGAACACCCCCTGACCTCCCCTATCTCCCTCATCTCCCTTACCAACCACTTATGACCACACCCATTGTTGAGTGGGTGTTTTCTCAGCTTTTTGGCTTGTAAGTAGAAGCAACGTGCAATTCCTTCAACTGCTTTGCATCCACACCAGCAGGGGCGTCGGTTAGCAAACAGCGTGCTTGTTGCGTCTTAGGAAAGGCAATAACATCCCGAATTGACTCCTCGCCAGTGAGCAACATCACCAATCGGTCTAGGCCGTAGGCAATCCCACCATGAGGCGGTGCACCATATTCAAACGCCTCCAGCAGAAACCCGAACTTATTATGAGCTTCCTCTAGAGACAAGCCAATCGCTTCAAACACCTGCTGCTGAATTTCTTGTTGGTAAATCCGCAAACTACCACCGCCCACTTCATAACCGTTATAGATCAAGTCGTAGGCTTGCGCCCGCGCACTCTTCAGGTCATGCACATCATCGGGATGGGGAGCCGTAAACGGGTGATGAAGCGCCTCTAGACGCTTTTCATCAGCATTCCACTCGAACATTGGGAAGTCTGTCACCCAAAGCAGGTTAATCTTGTCTGGGTCAATCAACCCTAGTTCACGACCAATCACGCCGCGAAGTCGGTCTAGGGTTTTATTAACTGTGTCAGCTGAACCAGCGCCAAATAGTAAGAGATGACCGGGTTTTGCTCCCGTGCGGCTTAGAAGTTCCTGTTTTTGTGCTTCTATTAGGTTGTCTTTAATCGCTCCGATAGTGTCGATTTCACCATCATCGCGCACTCGGATATAAGCAAGACCTTTTGCACCCGCTTCGCTGGCTTCTTTAAATAAGTCGCCACCTGGCTTAATCCGCACATTGGAAATCGCTTCGTTACCGCCAGGAATAGGCAGCACTTTAACAGTGCCCCCAGTAGCAATCGCTCCGGAAAAGACTTTGAAGCCAGAGTCTTTGACTAAATCAGAAACATTAACTAGCTCCAAACCAAAGCGCGTGTCCGGTTTATCACTCCCGTAGCGTTCCATCGCTTCGGCATAAGTGAGGCGAGGAAAGAGGCGCGGCAAGTCGATGCCTTTAACAGTTTTGAAGATATGGCAAACTAGACCTTCATTCAACTGGAGAATCTCTTCCTGGGACATGAAGCTCATTTCCATGTCCAATTGGGTAAACTCTGGTTGTCGGTCAGCTCTGAGGTCTTCATCCCGGAAGCAACGGGCAATCTGGTAATATCGGTCAAATCCCGACACCATCAGCAGTTGCTTGAACAGTTGGGGCGACTGAGGTAGGGCATACCACTCACTAGCGTTAACACGCGAAGGCACAAGATAGTCTCTTGCTCCTTCGGGGGTGGAACGAGTAAGTACGGGAGTCTCGACTTCAATGAAGCCTTGCTCATCTTCAAGGTAGCGACGCATCGCTTTGACGACTTGGTGACGCAGCTGGAGGTTACTGCTCATGCGATCGCGTCTTAAGTCCAAATACCGATACTTCAGCCGCAAGTCTTCTCGTACCGTCTCTGTATCAGCTGTTGAAACCTGGAAGGGTAGCTGCTTACGGACGCTATTAAGCAGTTCGATGCTGTCGGCGTAAATTTCTACCTCACCAGTAGGCAGTTTGGGATTAAGGGAGTCTTCTGGACGCGCCGTGACTCGCCCGGTAATTCTAACAACGTATTCATTCCGCAGCGCCTCTGCATCCTGATAAGAATCGGGGGTGCGCTGGGGGTCACTGACAATTTGGACAATTCCGGAGCGATCGCGTAAATCTAAAAAAATCACACCTCCGTGGTCGCGGCGACGGTCTACCCATCCACACAGGGTAACTGTCTCTCCAATCTGTTCCGTTCTAACTGCGCCGCAATAATAAGTTCGCATAGTTGCTGATCAGTGACTTTGGCTTGAGGATAGGGAATACATGAGCATCAAGCCTGAAGTCTATGATAAGCGCCATACGGCTCATTCAGCAGTACACAAGTGACATCTCCAAATTTTTGCGGTGCTTGAGGCAAATCAACCCAACAACTAAAGCTCAACCAAGGAGATGGTTGAGCAACAGTTACCTTTTTCTTTATTGGCTAACTCTGCCACTTAGCCTTACTCATTACGCTCTGGGATTGACTTCCTTGGCCATCTCCCGGTAATCATCTGGATTTCCTGTCGTGTCTGGTGAAGATTTCATTGCCGTCGGTTCTGGCAACTCATGCTGGGGTGCTGTGGTGGTAGTGGCAGCTGCTGCACCAGAGCCAGATTTGTCAACGTCGCTGACGCTGTATTCTTTTGATGCTTCGTAGTCCGCGTCAACATCTACTTCTGGCATTTTCTCTCTCCCAGAGGTCATGTTTTCAGCCGCTAACTCAGCTTCCTGTCCCACAGCTTGCTTTTGGTCTACCTTTAGTTCTTCAGGCATGGTGAACTCCTATTTTCGTATTTTTTCTAATCGTGCCGCTAATCCTATCAGTACTGATCCCTATTGGTTTAGCCTCTTGAGGAATATCTTCAATCTCCCTATAAAGGAAGTTGCCTTCAGCGTGGCAAGCTTTATCAAACTCTCTCTAATGGAGGGCGATTTTAATTAGTCAACTCTGATAAACCTAATCTTGAACACATTACTTGCTTTGAAAAAAAATTATGTCCTCAGTTCAAGAAGCTGGTAGATCCTCAACCCGTTCCGAAGACACCAAAAAAGTAGTAGAAGCGTTTGACGCCTTGGGTACTGATGAGAAGCTGGCGTTACTCTACTATATCTATGAAAAAATGGGGGATTCCATCACACCAGCTGCTCCCACGGCTGCTAACCCAGAAATGGCTCCTCGGCTACTAGGAGAATTCTATGAAATGTCAGATGACGATCAGCTAGCTGTAATGCGAGCGATCGTTAACCGTGAAGATACAGAGCTATCTCGTGCCTACGGTGCGCTGACAGAGAATAATCAGTTAGTAGTCTGGTATGCCTGGGCTGTGGCAATGGGTGATACTGTGGTAGACCTGCCAGAGGGCTATCAAGCGACCCAAGCTATCAACGATGTCCTATCCCAAATTGAAGGTCTTGACTTTGAGGGGCAAATCTCGCTACTACGTGAGGTAGCTGGGAACATGGGCTATAGCGATGTCAAGCCGATTCCTACCCAGGCTGAAACTGGCAAGACAGCAAGTCTCTAAGTTAAAAAATCTCAAGTAAGAGACTTATCTGAAAAAAATTATCCTTGTCCCCTCGTAGGGGCACGGCATGCCGTGCCCCTATTGCAGTTAGTAAGGCAGGTGGTTTTTGAATATACTTTTTTAAGGCTGTGATTGAAGGCATGGAAGATGCCTTCAATGAGAACGCAGCGTTGGTTGCCCAAAGGACAGTCCTGGGAGCTGAGCGCACAAATTGCCGCCGAGCAGGCATTAGGTAAACAACTAGCAATGGCTTGGGGTTTGTTGGAAGCCTCCATCTGGAGGAGAAGGTGGCAAAAAAGATGGTAATGGCTTTGGGAAAAGAGGGGACTGACCTCTGTGTGATTGGCAAAATTTACATCAGGAGGATATGACGATGACAATTAATACAGCCAAACTTGAGAGCATTCTCCAAAATTTTGTCACTGGCGCAAGTGAGGTTCAAGGAGCCGCCCTGGTTTCTCCAGACGGACTCCCTTTAGCATCAAGCTTACCGAGCGAGATGGACGAAGAACGAGTATCGGCAATGTCAGCCGCCATGCTGTCTTTAGGTGAGCGCATTGGCAGTGAATTGTCCAGAGGCTTTCTAGACCGCATCTATGTTGAGGGCGATCAGGGCTATGGCATACTCACTAACTGTGGCGAGTATGCCGTCTTCCTCGTTTTAGCCAGTAAGTCGGCTAAACAGGGGGTATTGATGCTGGAAATTAAGCGCGTGATTCCAGAGTTGAAGGCAGCTTTAGAACCGCTGCGGAAAATATCAGGAGCTTACGACGCACAATCGCCCCTGGTTGAATAAGTCCTTAGATTCCATTCAGATGGTGATAACAGATGGATTTATGCACGGGGTACCTAGTCCCTCTGAATCTACTGAGCGTCTGCTGCGTAAATGCGATCGCTAACTCCCAGAAACTGGAATCACTTACTCTACCACCCAGTGACGAAGTAGGTGATGATTCTCTTATAGGGTAGGGCAGGTACCTATAGCACCTCTATCTTGGGTGGGATGACGTGATTACAAAAAATTAAGTACAGCTTAATAGCAAGATTGTTAGCTTCACGTTATCTTTACAATAAACATGAAGCGATCCCACTTCGCAATTTGCTTGGATCGAAAACGCCGCTTTGTATTAGACAAGTTGTGTTGTACACCTTGCAGTACTAAAGGGAAGTGGGAGAAGTTTCTCTGAAACTGAAACACTCGAACACTCATGGCTCCTGTGATGAGTCCAGCCTTTGAGAGGGTAACCCAGAAAACTTAAGGTGTTACTTGATTCGGCTATTCTGGGAATACTAGTAGTAGTCCAGTTTCAGCGCACGCCTTGCCGATGTTTGAAGGCTCAGTTGCCTCTACCCACTCAGGCTTGTTTGGCTTCTACATCAGCGTCCAGACTGAGGCTTAAATTGAAAGTCTAGATTAATATCATATACTTATATCTTATTTTTGTAAGATTAGTTACAAGAACCTGATAATTCTTCACTTTCAATTTGAAAATATAGTGAAGGTTCGCATATTTTCAGCAAATTTTTAGAATAAAGTGAAAAAGTAATGGCAATTACGAGTAGTTTGGCAGAGTTTTCCCTACCGGAACTGTTTCAATTTCTTGATCAAGGTAGCAAAAGCGGATTGCTCACCCTTCGATTTCAGGCGGATAGCCAAAGTCAAGAGAAGAGAGTCCGGCATGCTCTACTGCACCAAGGTCGTATCGTGGCTGTTACCAAGCGTCTGGATCGCCAATGCTTGCTGGCAATGATTTGTCAAAGGGGCTGGATTAGCCCTGAAGTTCTGCGGGAGCAGGTTAACCGCTGCCCAGCAAATATACCAATTGGTCTTTACTTGAAGACTCAGGGGTTTTTACAACCAGAGCAGCTGAGACTGCTGTTCCATGCTCAAGTTCTACAGCAAGTTTGTGGATTGTTTAGACTTAAAGATGCTCAGTTCAAATTTGACACCAAAGTGACTTTGCCAACAACGGAAATGACGGGCTTAAGTCTGAGTGCGACCGAAGCAACACTTATGGGTCTGCGAGTGCTTCGAGACTGGAGATCATTAGCAGACAAGCTACCAGAGCCAACTTCAGCCCTAACAAAGGTGGTAATAGGCAAACGTCACTTGCGGTTGGATTCTCTGGAAGGAAGAGTTTGGCAAATGGCGAATGGGTCAGTTCCTCTGAATGTGATCGCAAGTCAGCTTAGACAAACCGTGGAAACTATTCAACAGACAGCTTTCCGGTTAATCAGCGTAGGTTTAGTTGCAGAAGTTCCAATGATCGCTCCCTCTAGAACCAGATATTTGGCAAATGAGGAAGTTCTAGAGCCAGTTGCAGCTGCAGCAAATCGCACTAAGGAGACAAATGGGCCTCCCCTGAGCAATTCCTTTATGCAAAACTTGCTTGGTTTCCTGAGGAGCAAGTAAGAGTGGAAATTATGCGTCTGGTTGTAACCGGTACAGTCGGTGCCGGTAAGTCCACTTTCATTCGTTCGGTTAGTGAGATCGCCGTAGTAGACACGGATCGTAGAGCAACAGATGCAACAGCCGCACTTAAGAAAAAGACTACAGTGGCAATGGACTTTGGACGCTTACAATTTGCCCCAGGCATGGCACTTCACCTCTATGGCACTCCAGGTCAGTCTCGCTTCGATTTCATGTGGGACATCCTAATTCGTAAGGCTCACGCTTACATACTCCTGGTAGATGCCCATCGCCCTAGCGATTTTCGCATGGCTCGCCGACTGCTCGCATTTATGAATCAGCGCGTCCAGATTCCTCTGCTGATTGGCTTGACCCATATGGATTGTGAGGGAGCCTGGTCTGAGGAAAATGTTGCGATCGCGTTGGGCTTTGTTGATGAAAAAAACCGCCCCCCCTTCGTGACGCTGAATGCCAATCAAAAAGAATCTGTTATTAAAGCATTAATTGTCCTAATGCAACACTTCATGCAAAGTTCAATTATTTAAATTTAAAAAAAACATAATTTTTTTGTATTGTTTTGGTGAAAATGTTGAGAAAATAACAATTTAGAAGATATTTATATATTCAAAGAGTTTATAATGACTTTCAGAAAAATCTTAACGTTAAACAAAATTAAACTTCTTATATCCCCGAGTTTCACTCATAGGGAACTCAGCTAAGATAGCAAGAAAGCGGCTTTCGTTAAGTAGGTTCCCAGGCGTCAAACTAAGGTGTTACAGCACCCAAGTTTTTTGAGTATCCGGTCACCCCTGATCGAGTCTTTCAAGTCAGACCGCTACTGGCTTTTTGCCACAACGATAGAATGACGCTTTCTTGTCCCTACTCCCTATTTTCAAGTCAGTAGTCATAAGCACAGCACATAAGAAAAGATGAAATAGTATCTAACGAAACGACATAGCTTAGTTTAAGCCGCTATCTTCAGATTAGGCACCAGGCGAGGTTCGCCCACAACTGGCAACATGAAAGTCTACTTTCCTCACTCAGTAGTTTCAAGTTAGACGCCGATGAAGTTTAATTGATCCAAAACTTAGCACGGTAGTTGGCTACGCCTTTTTATGGGTGAGGTTAAGTGGCAGATTTATACCGATAGATGGATTTAGGGTATATATCGATAGACGGATTCAAGAGATATAGAGTCGGAAATTATAATATGTTAAGATCCGTTACTAAGTATTAAGGGTGTTTCTAGGCTTATGGTTGGATATACAGCAAAAAAGTGTAAGGGTGGTAGGGCTATAAGGCTTCACTACCAGTGATGATCTAAATCACTAAGTCAGGCGAGTCCAAAGGATAAAGTGTGATGGCTTACTCGAATCGTAACTACGAGAGAGTAACTTGAGAGAAAAGCCACACGGCACACTTTGTTAAAGCACAGCCTTCGGTTGTATAGCTTACCTTCTAATTGAGCCTGCAAATTTGTCTTTTAACATTAAATTAAACAACCATGGCTATTACAGGTTCCATAGCAGACTTTTCGCTACCAGAAATTTTTCAGCTGATCGAGAAAGGACGTAAGACTGGCTTGCTGACACTTCGTGCCTTGGAAGGCTCTAAAGTAAGCAAGAGCGGTGTTCATTACATATGGGTGCGTCAGGGTCGAATTGTGGCGGCAGCTAACCGATTAGACCACCAAGGTTTAGTTTCGCTGATTGATCAACGCCAGTGGGTAAGCGATCGCGTATTTGACAAAGTGGTGCATTGGTGTTGCCCGTTCAATGAACCGCTGGGTTTGTACCTCAAAAATCAAGGGGTCTTACAAGCCGAACAACTGAAACGTTTATTCCAGGTTCAGGTATTGCAGCAAGTGTGTGCCTTGTTTCAACTCAAGGATGCTCAGTTTAAATTCGACCAGAATGTGCAACTACCGGCGCGAGAAATGACGGGCTTGAGCGTACCGGCAACAAAAGCGACATTGATGGGGTTACGAGTGCTACGAAACTGGGAGGCCCTGGCAGATAAATTGCCTGAACCGAATTCGGGTTTGGCAAGTGTTATTGCCGGTCAACCTCAGTATAAGCTGGACGCCCTGGAGTGGCAGGTATGGGAGTACACGAAAGGGACGGTTTCTCTTGAGGCGATCGCAAAGCAACTGAGACTACCAGTAGAAAAAGTACAGCAGGTTGCTTTCCGGCTGATCACAGTGAGTCTAGCCGAAGAAGTGCCATTGTTAGCTGGCACCAACCCTACACCAGCGGACGAAACTCCACAAGAACAAGTAATCGAAGAAACTGAAACACAGAACGTCAGTCAGTCATTTATGCAAAACTTAGTCGGTTTTTTGCGTAGCAAAGTCCTTACCCAGCAAAGTCTAACCAGTTGTTAGTCGAATAACCCAAAGCTCCAGGTTCTAAAAGCCGTTTGCCTCAATTAGAAACCGCAACCTGAGTCATCTCTTCTGGGGTCAAATGGGAATGTACAACCTCACCATCACGGAACCAAACAATGCGCCTGGTCAAACGTGCGACTTCTGGCTCGTGAGTTACGAGAACAACCGTGATGCCCCCAGCATTTAGCTCAGTAAAGATATCCATGACTTCCTGAGTCGTGCGAGAATCCAACGCCCCAGTCGGCTCATCTGCTAGAAGCAAAACAGGTCGGTTGACAATAGCGCGAGCGATCGCGACTCGTTGTTGTTGTCCCCCAGAGAGCTGATTTGGCTTATTTTTCAGTCGATTAGCCAACCCCACTCGTTTCAGAGCCTCCGTGGCGCGATCGCGTCGTTCGCTAGCGGGAATACCAGCATAAACCATCGGCAGCATCACATTTTCCAGCGCCGTCAACTGGGGCAACAGGTGGAATTGCTGGAAGACAAACCCAATTTTGAGATTACGAATTCCGGCTAAGTCAGAATCTGCCAACTGAGACACATCAACGCTATCTAAGTAATAGCGTCCCGATGTCGGTCGGTCAAGACAGCCAATAATATTCATCGCTGTAGACTTCCCTGACCCAGAAGCGCCCATGATTGAGCAATATTCTCCCTGCTCAACAATCAAGTTGACGCCATTAAGGGCGCGGACTTCTGTATTACCGATTCCATAGACCTTGAAGACATCCTCAATACGAATAATGACGGGCTTTTTGCCAGAACTGAGGACAGCTGAGTTTGGGCTAAGTTTGTCTTGCATTTTAAAAGCCTATCCGAAAAATCATTTCAGTAACGACTCTCACATCTGTGTAAATCTCGTGTAGCCTAGGCTTCGCCGAGCAACGCTCCCGGCAAGCCGCTTCGCGTCTACATCTGTGGTTTCATATTTAAAGCCCAAGCTATTGAGATATATAGGTTTGCCGTAGGCGATCGCGGTTCAGCTAAGAGCCTATCCAAAAAGTCATTTCAGTAACGATAAAACATCTGTATTCATCTGCTATAGGCTGCGTTTATCTGCGGTTCCCCATCTCAATTCCACTTTTGGGATAGGCTCTAAATGAATAAAGTCGATCTAAGCACTTCTGAGCG
>CBDTXL010000159.1:0-9979 GCA_965364435.1 uncultured bacterium | reverse complement strand
AGGATAAACCTTGATGAATCAAGCTTTCAGCTTACTCGTCACCCCTTCAGGTTTGTAAGTCTTCACTGTTCCTACTGGCATCTTCAAATTCTTAGAAATGTCGGACTGACTTAATCCCTCGTAGTAAGCCATCTCCAGAACCTGCCGCTGCGAATCGGGCAGTTCAGAGAGCGCATCACGAACCCGTTGGGAAATTTCTTTTAATGAAGCCTTATCCATTAACGTACCCCAACTCTCAGAGAGATTGCTGCGACCCCATTTTTGCAGACGTTGCCATTGTGCCTGCATTTGACGGTGGCGATTGATCGCTTTTGAGCGGGTTAAAGTCATGAGAAACACCAGCATAGAACCTCGCTTCGAGTCGTAAGTACCACCGCGACCGCGACTGAGGGAGAGAAATACTTCTTGTGTCAAGTCTTCAGCTTCTTGGGCATTGCCTAACATCCGTAGCGCCACCCGGTAAACGACCTCTCCATAGCGCTCATAAAGGATGCCCAAGGCTAATAGGTTCCCCGATCGCAACGATTGAAATACCTCAGTATCCGTCTGGTTGGATAGCATCATTTATAACCATTCGTCTTGACATACCAACAAAGCCATAAATCCGCAGGATTTTGTATCACGAAACTACATCTTTTCATTAAATTCAACTCTCCCCATCTTGGACTCATGAATGATACGAAGCTGAAGCCAAAAAGGATTTACTCAGATTAAGACAAAATTCTGGAGTTAGGACTATAGTTAGGAACTGAACTTAACTTAACTTGATGAATGGATGTTGAGAGCTTCAGCGCTTCCTTGTCCGACTGATATACTGACCATGAATGTTAACGACATAAGGAACTAGGTAGGTCAAACTACCAGAAATCCATCGTTGTTGATTCATCTGACCTTTGACTAGCGCCGATCCGTGATTAATTGCAAACAAAATAGAACCAACCACTACAGAAACCTTAAGTGCAGTCGGCATCAACTCTTTATCGAAAAGACACAAACAAAATTCTCTTACAGGTTTCATCTCCCAACCCGATAACGACTACCTTGCTTCAAGATACTCTGGGAGTGGGTTTTAAGTGGCTGGCTCTTGATTGCAGATGCACCAGTCGCTGCCCGCAGGTTAACGGAGAGGATTTGACGGTTCCTTGACTCGCTGAAAAATCTGAAATTTAGACGCACATCAGCTTAAAGAGCCTTCTGGATTGCTTCTGAATATAGTTTCTTTGGTTTTAATCCAGCAATCTGTTCTAGAACTGCTGTTCCTTTCAATAAAACAACAGTTGGGGCGCTCCGCACACCCAATTCCATTGCCAGATCGGGATCTTCCGTCATATCGATCGTGACTAGATGAATCTTGCCCATATGGTCAGTTACCAACTGTTCTAATACTGGTGCAAGGGTTTTGCAAGAAGGACAGTGAGGAGCAACAAATTTAACTACAATCGGTGTTTCCAAGTCTTGCTGCAACTGTTGAAGAGCGTTTCGTCCTTGGTATCCAGCGCCCAAAATCCTGTTTGTGGAATCTGACATTTTTCTGTCTCCTAGTTGATTGATAAATCGATATAGCTGTCGCCATTCAGGTTAGGACAGATTTAACAGCGGAAGTGACCACGTATCAGTAATAAGCCTTTTGCCTTCAGCCTTCTGCCTTGTATCTTCTGCCTCCTTTAGCCTCCCAAGAACCATTGAGTGCCAGTCAACAGGTAGTACACTCCAGTTAGAATCAGAGCCACACTGCCAAAGTGAATAATTGCCTCGGAATGTTTCAATAACTGGTTGCTTTGTTTTGCCAGTCCGGTAAACAAACTTGCCAGAAAAATCAGCATGGTGTAACCCAAAGCGTAGCTAACCATCGTTAGCGTGCCTAAGAGTTGAGAGCCAGTAGCTGCTGCTGCTGCCAGCACCGCAAACAGCACCGGACTGGCACAGGGAGAACTCACCAAGGCAAAGGTTAACCCCACCCCATAAGGTCCAGCCTGGGGGAGATTCACATTCATCTGTGGTAAGGGTAACTTGACCACCCCCATCAACCACAAACCCATCACAGCCATAATCACTCCCACGACTACATTGATATAGCCTCGGTACTCCACCATGACGGCTCCAGCAAAGGAGGAGACTAAGCCAAATAGACTTAAAATTGTTACAGCCCCCAAAACAAATAAGCCAGCCTTGGTAAAAGCATCCCAACGGGATTTAATGTTCAACGTGCCGATATAACTGAGGTTGACGGGTAACAGCGCCAGAATGCATGGAGATACACTAGCAAGCAATCCACCAATAAATGCCAAGGGCAATAGGACTAGGGGATTAGCAGTATCTTGCTGGTCAAACCACTGCTGATAGCGGTTTTCGATGAGAGATATCGCCCGTTCGATTGGATGACTGATGACGGGTCCTAGGGTGATAACCAACCCTAGGGAGAGCAATCCTAATCCCCCGTAAATCAACCATTTTTTTGAAACTTTAAAACGTCGAGAAGCCTTGCGTTCAGATGATGACTGAGGTATTGGTGTCATGAAATTGTCTTTACCTCAGCTAATTTTTGGCTAGAGCCGTATCGAGAATCTGGGTGTAGTCAGCCTGATTGGGATTATTTTTGAACATTGCTAAAATGTTGCCAGTTGCTGGGTCAACAATTGCCACGGTGCTAGTTTTACTCTTAGTAGTTTCTAGGAATTTCCCCAGACCTAATTTTTCCGCTTTGGCTTGTGTTTCTTCGAGTGTGGCTTTATCCGTTACATCTAGCACGACAAAGTTAACGCGATCGCTATATTCCTGTTTCAATTGGCTTAGAGTAGGCGCAATATTTTTGCAGCCAGCACACCAGGTTGCAAACACATCCACTACCCCTCCATTGCACTAGTAACTGTCCAAGAACCCGGTTTTTGAACGCCCCGCATCACCATACACATGTGGGTTGCTTCCATGACTACAGCCACTCCTTATGGCTCTAGGGTAGTTTGAATGGCTTCGGCAATTTGGCGAGTGAGTCGTTCTTGAACCTGTAGACGCCGCGCATACATCTCTACAATTCGAGCCAGTTTACTTAAGCCGATGACCTTTTGGTTGGGGATATAGGCAACGTGAGCTTTGCCCATAAACGGTAGCATATGGTGTTCGCATAGGCTGAAGAAATTGATATCCCGAACTAGCACCATCTCGTTATGTCCCTCATCAAAGATGGCATCATTAACTAGTTCTTCTAGAGATTGGTTGTAGCCACTGGTAAGAAAATCCATCGCTTCTGCCACGCGCTTGGGTGTTTTCAATAATCCCTCACGCTGCGGGTTTTCTCCCACATTCATCAGCAGCGTTTGCACGGCTTCCATTATTTGACCTTTGCGTTCTTCGGTGAGTGAAGCCGAGGAGAACTTTTGCGGTTCCAATTCTTGATGATTTAAGGTGTTGCGGTTGGGATTTGCCCGAAGCATTTCTGAAGCATTGGAAGATGCAATAGTCATTTCTAAAAGTTCTCAATTGTACAGTTTCTGAATCTTACTGAATCAAGAATGCGATTCATCATCTTGGATGCGATGGATGGCTTACTTCACGCCTTCTTTATGCAAGCCACATTGAGGCTGGTTTAACAAAGACTGATTTAGAGGGATGTGATTTCAACGTTTAATGAGGGATGATGTTGAGGTAATCCAATTTGAACCAAATAAATGGAAATAAGGGATTGGGAATGACATATATCCAGGCAATCATATTTTCTTTTCCTCCGTTTTTCAACTGTAAATGCAACCAGAAGTAGAGGAATTTATAAATACAAAATTCTGGAATAAAGCTAAATTTAAATCCTCGTGTTCTGATATATTTGTTACTGATGTAGTAATTTCCCTCAAAAGGCATAAAATTCCAGCCCTGAAGTCCGCTAGCAATTAATTCACCAGTCTGACAATGGGTGATTTTAACAAGCTTCTTGTTGTTTTTCATAGTTCTTCAAAATGATTTACTCAACTTTTCCTAAAGTGCGATCCGCCGCAAGGCGGCAGCGCTTCGCTATCGCAATTTAACCAAGCAACTCTTGAGTGGGCACACCAGTCTTAGGCACTGTTCTCAAGAACCCGTCTGCGGTGGTGGGGGCGGAGTTGGACAAGTCTTATTATTGAAATCACAGCTATAGATGTAGGGTTTCTGCCAGCTTAAAGGAATTTCCAACAAGTCCCGTGGTCCTGTCATCCCCTGTCCGATAAACAGTAGAACCGCGATCGTGTTTAACACAACATGAACGGTTCGCCAGCGATTTGAACGGTCTTTGTAAATATCTTGAACAATTGCGAGTGAAAAAACCATCAGTAACGCGGCTGTGATGCCAATGTAGTAATGAGACCAATACCACTCATTGGTTCGCCGGAAAACCCCATCTTGGCTGCCGAGAATCACTAAACCCGCACCTGTTAACGTCGCAAATATCCCTCGCCACAACGCTGGTCGAGCCTTGTATAACATGACTAAAGAGGTGATAGTTGCAACAAACATCAGAACGATGAAAATGACCTGGAAAGGGTTTTGATTCCAACGTTACGCTGACACTGGCTATCTGCCAGCACAAGGGTTGCCAGCCCCCGCACAAGGATTTGGTTTAGCAGCACAGGGATTGCCAGCTCCCGCACAAGGATTTGGTTTAGCAGCGCAAGGATTGCCAGCTCCCGCACAGGGATTGACTTCTGCTGTTCCAGTACCGCTCTTGAGGTTGGCATAGCCCATCGTCACATTGAATTCCTTGCACCAAATTACAACTGAACCGTAATCTGCCAGATTAATGGTGTTAGGAATTGCGTAGCGCTGAGTCCCGCTCAATTGCCGTAACCGCCCCAGATTGAGGTATTCTCCCCGTTCGTAGCTCTCTGGTTTCTCAGAACGATGCAGAACCACAAATAAATCTGGAGCATCATTGGTTTGAAAACTATCATCCAACTCTAGATAGCGTTGCCCATCCTCAGTCACAATGCTCGCGATGCCTTGAGTCGGATTTTGTGGATCGGCGCTCACAAAGGCGACAGATGGGGAGGCGGCGCTAACTGAAGCGCTAGCAGGCTCAGCTCGAACAGCAGGTGCTTTGACGAATGTACCTGCACTCAGGCTCACAATGGAAACGACACTGAGCATTGCCAGATAGTTCAGTCTCATGATTTTTTGTTCCTCAATTAGTTCATGGGGCATTTCATGGGGTGATACGAAGCTGATTTTGAAATGGATTTACTTGAGTTGTAAAATTCCAAGGGTTAAGTCGGGGATCTCGTCTTCACAGCAAATCCATTCTGGCTTCAGGTTCGTATCACTCTCTGAACTCCCCGTGAAAGTTACAACGCGCTCCTTGCCGTTATTGGGGGTTTATCAAATCATTTTTGTGTATCAGCATTCAATCTTTTTGGCAATTAGAAACCTATACGGAGGATAATGGCTATTTCACAGTTTGACTCACCACGCTCCAAGCGTCGCCGCTTCCTACCCCGAGTCCCACTGGCAACGCTAGTCATGCTGGGTACTGTACTTTTGACTGGCGTTATTGTAGCCGCCTGGTTTGCTGGTAATGGCACAATCGGTTATATTTTTGCCCAGCTTCAATGGATGCAAGAAAACCCACCCCTATGGCTAGAAGTGCCAATGGTAACGGGAAATTATTTACTTTTTCCTACGGTGGCACTGTTTTTAATTGCTTTGGGCGTGATGAAAGTTTCGCCTCAGCCCAAAGCGCGAGCGCGCACGCTAGTTGTGGCAATCTTATTGATATTGGCAGTTCGCTATATCCTGTGGCGAAGTCTCTCTACCCTAAATCTAGATAACCCCCTTGATGGTGTCTTTAGCTTAGGATTATTTGTTCTGGAAATGTTGATGCTAATCAGTAGCACCCTCCAGTTATTTTTAATGTTAAGAGTCAAAAACCGCCGTCATGAAGCTGACCGTATGGCTTATGCCGTTTTAGAGGGAACCTTTAGCCCATCTGTGGATATTTTGATTCCCAGCTATGATGAACCAGAGTTTATCGTAAGACGCACCCTGATCGGCTGTCAAGCTTTAGAGTACGACGGTAAAACCATCTATCTGCTCGATGATACGCGGCGTCCCCAAATGCAAAAACTAGCAGAAGAATTGGGGTGTGAATATATTACACGCCCCGATAATCGTCATGCTAAAGCTGGGAATTTGAACCATGCACTGACTAAAACTAAAGGGGAGCTAATTGTTGTCTTTGATGCAGATTTTGTTCCGACTAAAAACTTTCTCACCCGCACCCTTGGCTTTTTTCAAAACGAAGCCGTTGCCTTAGTTCAAACGCCTCAAAGTTTTTATAACGCCGACCCCATTGCCCGAAATTTAGGCTTAGAAAATGTAGTCACACCAGAGGAAGAAGTATTTTATCGGCAAATTGAGCCAATTAAAGATGCGGCAGGTAGCGTTGTTTGTGCGGGAACCTCGTTTGTTGTTAGACGCAGCGCTATAGAAGATATCGGTGGTTTTGTCACAGAGTCTTTGAGTGAAGATTATTTTACAGGCATTCGTTTGTCTGCCCAAGGCTATCGCTTGATTTATCTCAATGAAAAATTGAGTGCAGGTTTAGCGGCGGAAAATATTGCTGCCCATGCTATTCAACGATTGCGATGGGCAAGGGGGACTTTACAGGCATTTTTTATTGAGTCTAATCCTTTAACAATTCGGGGATTGCGACCGATACAGCGACTAGCTCACTTGGAGGGGTTGCTGCATTGGTTTACTAGTATATCCCGCGTGGGCTTTTTACTTATGCCATTAGCATACGCATTTTTAGGGGTGATTCCGATTCGAGCAACTCCTCCCGAATTGCTGTATTTCTTCCTGCCTTACTATCTTGTGCAATTAGCAGTATTTTCTTGGTTAAACTACCGATCGCGTTCGGCATTACTTTCCGATATTTACTCGTTAGTACTAACGTTTCCTTTAGCGCTGACGGTGGTTCAAGTGATGTTTAATCCTTTCTCAAAAGGGTTTAAGGTAACACCAAAAGGTACGGCAAACGATCGCTTTTCGTTTAACTGGGGATTAGCTTTACCTTTAATTATCTTATTTATTCCCACAGCTATTAGCTTTTGGCACAACTTAGGAACCTGTCTAGTGCAATTTCACCAGTACGCGACTGCGCCTGAAGTAATACAACATTTCAAAGGATTGGGTTTGGGGTGGATTTGGAGTGCTTACAATTTATTAATCATGGGTATTGCCCTGTTAATTTTACTGGATGCTCCTAAACCTGATGTGCATGAATGGTTCGATTTACGACGGGTGGTGCGAATCCAAATTGAGGAACAGGCAAACCCGATAACTGAGCAAAAATTCTCCCCAATCAAACTGTGGGGGGTGACGATACTGATTTCAGAAGTGGGTATTCAAGTAGAGTTAACACAAGCTGGACTTCCGGCAATTGTTCCCGGAGAAACGTTGGCGGTGAAGCTGGAAATTTTAGAGGAAGAGTTAGAACTGTTTGGGAAAATTACTCGCACTGAATGCAGGGGTGAATTTCCAGTGGTGCGGATACTCTTTGAAGAGGTAAGTCTGGCTCAACGTCGGCGTTTAGTGGAGATGTTATTTTGTCGTCCGGGGCAGTGGAAGCGGCACTGTACGCCAGGAGAGTTTCAATCTCTGTTGTTACTGTTTAAAATTTTGCTCAAACCTCGTATTTTGTTTGATCGAAGGAGGGAGGTAAGCCCCATAGCTGTCTCTAAGGTTTAATGGTTTCTTAGAATCTCACGCATCAGATGGAACCCAAGTCGAGGGTGTGTCTTCAACTTCAGGGGGCGACAAGCGCCCCAAAAGCCTGATGTGCAAAGCACATTAGGGTTCAAACCCTCACAAAAAACTTCCGACTTATTGACAACAGGCTCTAGCTAGAGAAAAAAGTATCAAGTTGTGGTAAAAAGGAACGGTCTCGCTCTATTTACAAGACCAAAGTTATATGGAAGGAAAATAATGTCTTGATGGTCAGTGCAATTTACCAAAAAAGAGCTTTTCCTATATTCTGGACATTGTTAGAGAAAACACGAGCTAAGGGACAAGAAAAATATATTTGCCGTCCACAAGAAAAAGGTAGAACCAGAAGAAGACATAGCAACTTTTGGATAGGCTTATATGGAGAAAGTTGGCTAGTTGGTTTTCATGAGTGCCAGTTATGGGTAGAGGAAATGCTCAATCTTATTGCCAATAAAAAGTCATTTTATCAACGAGGCTTGAGAGCCATAAGCCTTATAGACCAGCCGCTGTAGCGGCTTGGTCGCCCCCTGAAGTCTTCAACTCATGTCTGAGGAGTATGCGATCGCCAATTTTTTGGTAGAACTAGTTTGAAGTCTTTGTACAGGTAAAGTCAGAACGTTTTTTCTTTTTGTAGTTTGCAGTAAAAGTTCAATAATTTTAAGAATATGGTGATTCAAGATTGGTTAGTAACAGAAGAGGGTTCCTGTGAAGCTTGTGAAAGCGATAGTGACCTTGAATTATCAACGAATCCCTACCGCCTCTATCGGTTTCTGACTGATTTGGAAGATATTCTTGAGGAAATTCCCGATGAGCGCCAGCGACTCCAGGCAATTCGACCCCTTGTACGTCGATTACTCACTAGTTCAGAGTGGTTGCAAGGTGAATATTTAGAACCCGATCCTGAAACCGGTTGGTCGGTACTCATGCTGTATGATGAGCCAAATTTCCCCTTAACAGTGCAAACCGTAGCTTGGTTGCCTGGAAGAGTTTCACCGATTCACAATCATGCTACTTGGGGAGTTGTGGCGCTAATCAGTGGACAGGAGAAAAACACGTTTTGGAAACGTGCTAACCAACAAGAATTGAGTGGAAAAATTGAACAGGTAGGTGAGCATATTCTCATGCCCGGAGGTATTATTAGCTTCTTGCCAGATGCGATTCATTCTGTGGAAGCACTGGGTGATGAGCCGACTATTACCTTTAATTTGTATGGTGAAACGAACTACAAGCAGCGATTTGAATTCGATCCAGTGACTTGTACAGCCAGGAATTTTTAAAGATTTAAGCCAAATTTCTGTTTTGAAAATAAGGCAGAGGGCAGAGGGCAGAAGGAATAAAAGGAATAAGGATGTTCATCCCTACTCCTGTCGGGCGTTGCCCGCCCGTTACGAAGAGAGGAGAACGCTTCGCGTAGCTTGCTTCTCCCGAAGGGAGTACGTTGTGAGTTTTTGCTCATGGTGCCTAATCTGAAAAGGGATGTAAAGCTGGCGGGTTTGATACAATCGATGGAAAAAATTCGACCGAGTGTTTTCTAACGGAGAGAAAGAGGTTCGTTACATCCGGGAAATTCTTTTTGGTAAGAGGCGAACAATTAGGTATTGGCAAATTACTACTGATTCTCTAGAACTCCCAGAAAACTCAACTTGGTTTGTCATGACCAACTTACCTGGAGATATTCAAACCTTAAAAAACGGGTTTTTACAGCTCATCGACTTGATGAATGAGTTTAATGCTTATCTGCCAGATGGATAGAAAATCGCTGCTCAGGATATTTACTCTGACCAGAGTTACAAAAGAGGGTTATGACTGATAAACCTCAACTTCGGGTTTCTCATCAAGGGATTCAACAATTGGATTGAAGCGTAATAAGTGGCGGGCGCGTTCGGAGAGTGTATCGAGGGCAGCATGCGGGATTTGAATAGACACCTCAGGACGAAACAACCAGCGGCGACTGTAGCCAATTACGACCATCCATCGGACGTGGCGTTGGTGTGCGATTAGGCGTGCCCCGGTGCAGACCCCGTACATCATAAAAACACGGTGTATGGCGCAGTTTTCACTGGGTGCATCCCAAAGTTGCAAATTGCCTACAGACTAGAAGTCTGAGGCTATACAAACCCGCACCCGCCTGCGCTGGTTTTAAGACAGTCCGCGCTGGCGGACATCGTTTGTGTAGCCGCGATTTCCAATCGCCAGGTACTTTTGCAAAAACGGGATGCTCCCGTTTTCACTTAGCTCGACTTTAGACTAC